>JANMWU010000046.1:0-5786 GCA_031380785.1 Gemmatimonadaceae bacterium | reverse complement strand
CCGCTGCCGAAGCTCGCGACTTTGATGGCCGTCATGCCAACGTCGTGATACGGCGCAATGACGACGTCGAATTCACCGCGGATCGCACGCACAAATACCGTATCGGCCGGAAACGGACCGAGCACACCGAGTTCCGCCGCGATCGGCGCCAGCAATTCGGAATCCTCACGGCCAAACCGGCCGCCGTCACCCGCGTGCGGATTCATGGCACAGAGCGCAATCCGCGGCTCCGCGATATTGTACCAGTGCCGCAGGCCCTCGCGCGTGAGCGTGATCGCATCACGTAACACGTCGGCCGTCAGGGCGTCGGGCACATCGCGCAACGGCAGGTGCGTGGTCGCGAGTACCACACGCAATTGAGCGCTGGCCAGCATCATGGCCGTCTTGCGGCCGGTCAGATCGGCGAGCAGCTCAGTGTGGCCCGGCGCCTCGTACCCGCCAAGCAGCAGCGCATGTTTGTCGAGCGGCGCGGTGACGATGCCGCGCACAGCGCCTGATTGCGCCAACTCGACGGCTCGGACGACGGCGTCGCCGGCGAGTTTTCCGGCCAGCGCTTCACCGCCGCCCGGGAGCCAGGTTCCCACTGTTTCCTGCACATCAACTTCGGTGCCGCGCGGTCCAACGACCAGCAGATCACAGTGATCGCCGATCTCGTCATCATCGAGCATGGCCTGCACCAGCTCAGGCCCGATGCCACGCGGATCGCCAAGGGTAACAGCGAGACGAGGACGACGCCGCGTCACCGGAAGCGGACCGGCATCAGCTCACTTTCCCGGCTCGGGCGCCGGCAGTGCGGCAGGGAGTTCCGGAATCGGATTGCGCTGCACGAATGTCGCCGCCCTCAAGCCGTCGATGAAGCGGCGCATCGAGCGCTCCTCCACCAGCTGTGAGCGGATGCGCTCGCGCACTTCGCCCACCGAATACAGGCCTTCCTGCTGCGACGTGAGCAGCTGAAAGACGACAAATTTCTTTGTCGCGCGGCGCTGATTTTCGATCGCGAACGGGACGCTGATTTCATTCACTTTCAGGCCTTTCATCGCCTCGACATAGGCCGGCGGCAGGTCCTTGGTCGGGAACGGGTCGTTGAAGGCACGAACTTCGTCAGGATCGTGATACTTCGCGCTCAGCGAGTCGTAACGTGACCCGGCACGCCATGCCGCGGCGACGCTGTCCGCCAGCCGATGCGCGCGCTGTTCGTCGAGCGAATCGAGCTTCGGGACGATCAGAATGTGACGTGCCTTCACTTCGGCCGGCTGCACCTTGTCCACTCTGATGATGTGAAAGCCGAAGCTCGTTTCGATCACCGGACTGATGACACCAGGTGGCAGCGCGAACATCATGCGATCGAATTCCGGCACCATATGGCCACGCCGATTCCAGCCCAGATCACCACCCGTCTCCTTGTTGGACGGATCCATGCTTTCGCGCTTGGCGATCAGTTCGAAATTGCCGCCGCGCTGAATCTCGATCAGCAGCGAATCGATCTTCGCGCGCGCCTTGGCCTTCGCCGCAGCACTCGGCGATGGACTGATCACAATCTGCCGGAAGGTGACCTGCGCCGGACGCTTGGGCAGCGTGTTGCGGCGCTCATCGTAGCTGCGCATCACATCGGCTTCGGACACGACGGCGCGCACCAGCTTGCCGTCGGATTTCATCTTCTCAATCAGCTTGCGTTGCACGGAGGCACGCTTCGCCGCATCCACCAGCGTCTTGCGGTATTCCTCCGGCGTTCCAAAGCCAGCGCCGGCCAGCGCCGTGCGGAATTCCTGATCGCTCTTGAACTGGTCGCGGATCTTCTTGAGCTGAGTCTCGACTTCAGGCATCACATCACCATCCGCCACTTCGACCTTTTCCACCACCGCTTTCTGCACCAGCAGCTCGCTGTCGATCAGCTCATCAATGATGCCTTCGACGAGTTTACGATGCGCAACTGTGTCCGTCGGTATCTGCAGGTTGCCCTGCGCGCGACGGGTGTTGTACTCCTCGAGAATCTCGCTCCACAGGATCGGATGCACGCCGGCAATCGCGATAACCCGGTCCACAGCCACGACCGGATTGCCCGATGCGGAGGCGGGTCGATTGGCGGGGGCAGGCGTCTGGGCCTGAAGCGCCAGAGCGGACGCGAGCGCAGCGGCGAGAACAGTGAGGGGACGAGTCATGCGTCGGTTACCCGGCAGGCACGACGTCGGTTCATCACCAACCGGTGAGGGACCACGCCGCACAGCAAATGTAGAACGGGGGAGCGCGGTGACTGCGCTCCCCCGCCGCTGATACCAGCAAAATCAGGCGCGGTGTTACTTCTTCTTCGGTGCGGGCGTGCCCGGAGCCGCACCCGGCGGCGCGGACGGAACCTGCGCGGAACCCGGCATTGGCACGGCCGACGCCGGACGGTTCGCCGCGCGCGTCGAATCGGAGGAGCCGCGCAGCTTCTGAGCCGCTTCGAGGGCGCGCTCAACACCGGCATCGACAAGCTTGGCGCCCGGGTAGCGCATGCGAAGCATCAGGTCCATCGAGCGCGCGATCGGTACGAACGCACCGTCGCTCACCAGCATGTTCTCGAGGAACTTGTTCACGCGCGCATGTGCGATGGTTTCACGCGCCGCCACCGTCTTGCCGCTGTCACTGAGCTGAGTCGGTGCCACGCCGAGCTGCGTCCACGAGTTGATGACGAGGGTGCGGAACTCAGCGCGGATCTGGCTCTTCTCCGCATCCGTCAGGTCGACCTTGGCGCTGTCGGCCTGCTTGAGGAACAGTTCGTTGCGCATGAAGTTCTTGATCAGCGTCGGAATCAGCGTGTCCGGCGCATTCTGGATCTGTGGGATCAGGCCCTGCTCCGGCGGATACGCGTCGATCCAGCGCACCAGCTGCCGCGCGGTGAAGTCGCCCTTCTTTGACGTGGCAATCACCATCGCGCTGCCGCGATATCCATCCAGATCACCGACGATATCGCGCGCCATTTTCGGCGCATCGGCCTTGATCGCAACGGCGTTGGCGGCCTCCAGGTGCGCCCAGTACGTCGATTCCGCCGATGCGGCGCCGCGCTGCTGCATCAGCTGCGCAACCTCCGCGGTCACGTTGGAATAGACGGGACGATAGATGATGTGAAAGCCGAAGCGGGTCTTCACCACCGGCGAGATCTCGCCCGGCTTCACGGCCTTGAGCGCCGTCTCAAACTCCGGCGCCATCATGCCCTTTGGAAACGCGCCGAGCGATCCACCCTGCTGCGCCGAGCCCGGATCCTGACTGAACTTGCCAGCCAGCGACGCAAAATTGGCGGGTGTCAACACCTTGCGCAGTGAGTCAGCGCGCACGTTCAGCTGTTGGATCTGCTCTGGCGTTCCGCCCTTTTCCGGCAGCTTGAACAGAATGTGGCTGGCCGCGAACACTTCACCATTGTTGTAGCGCGTTTCACCGTCGGCTGGCGCGGTGAGCGTGAACGTCTTCAAGACAACTGCAAAGAACTTTTTTGCCCGGGCGTTGGCTATCGGGGCCCACAGGGCCGAATCGACCAACTTCGGATCATTCAGCGAATCGCCAACGGCGCCTGCCTTGGCGAGCAGCTGATAGTCGATCCACAGATCGCCGACGACGCGGACCACATCCTTGCGGAGCGGGACCTTCGAGCCGCCGAGCAACTCCGACAGCTTTTTGACCGTGAGTTCTTCAGACCCGGCCTTCGCAACAGTGTCCGCGTGCGCACTGAGCGCACCGCTGTTGCAGCCAACCAGCTGCGCCATGGCGCCAACGGCAATCGCGGCGAGGGCAAATCTTCTCATTCGTCGTGTAGGATACGGGTGAAGCAGCGACCGTCCGCGAAGGACAGTCAGCGGCTCAAACTGCGCAAGGAGCGGACGAGGCCTTCGAGCACCGCTGCCCCGCCGAGCCGCGTGAGCTTGAGCGTCAAGGGTTGCGCGCGGCGCACCTCGGCCTGGAACTGCACTTCATGGAACGCGGCGCTGAGCCCCTTCATCCGGGGCACGGCGTCGGCGCGAAACGTAATACGGCCCTCGTTGCCCCGCACCAGCATTGCCTCGATTCCCAGGGTACCCCCCAGAAGCCGCAACTGCGCCAGATCGAAGTATGCCGTGGCCGCAGGTGGCAGGGGGCCGAAGCGGTCACGGACCTCATTGGCGAGACCCTCGATCGCCTTGGCATCGGGGGCTTTGGTCAGACGCCGGTAGATGTCGAGCTTGAGATCCTGCATCGGGACGTAGTCGTCGGGCAGGAACGCCGGGACGTCCAGCGACACGTCAGCCGGCTGAGCCGGCGGCGCCGAATCGCCACGCTGAATGCGCAGGACCGTCTCTTCCAGCAGCCGCAGATAGAGATCGAAACCGACGGCATGCACAAAGCCGCTCTGCTCGGGTCCGAGCAGATTGCCGGCGCCTCGCAGTTCCATGTCCTTGAGGGCGATGCGGTAGCCGCTGCCCAGTTCCGTGTGGTGCTCCAGCACCCGCAGGCGGCGCTCCGCATCCTCGTCCACGATGTCGGGGACGAGCAGGTAGCAGTACGCGCGACGATGTGATCGTCCCACGCGACCGCGCAGCTGATAGAGCTGTGCCAGGCCAAAGTGATCGGCGCGATCGACAAACATCGTGTTGGCGTTCGACACATCGAGGCCGCTTTCGACGATCATGGTGCTGACGAGGATGTCGGCCTCGCCGCGCACGAACTGCCGCATCACTTCTTCGAGTTCCCGCTCCCTCATCTGGCCGTGGCCAACGACGATGCGTGCGCGCGGAACGAGTCGCTTGAGATGATCGGCGACGGCGAGGATCGTCTCGATGCGATTGTGGACGAAGAAACACTGTCCACCGCGATCGAGCTCGCGATTCATCGCTTCCTCGATCAGTGCGTCGTCGTTCGGTTCGACGTACGTCAGCACCGGACTGCGATCGCGCGGCGGCGTCTGCATCAGCGTCATGTCGCGCAGACCGGCCAGCGACTGGTGCAGCGTGCGCGGAATCGGCGTGGCGGTGAGCGTGAGCACGTCGGTTTCCATCTTCAGCTGCTTCAGCCGTTCCTTGTGCTTCACGCCAAAGCGATGCTCTTCGTCCACGATGATGAGGCCCAGATCGCCGAAGATGACATCTTCGCCAAGCAGTCGATGCGTGCCGATCACGATATCGACTTCCTTCTTTTTCAGCCGTGCGAGAGTCTCGGACTGCTCCTTACCGGTGCGAAAGCGGCTCAGCTCTTCGATCACCACGGGAAAGTCAGCCAGCCGCTCGCCGAAGGTGCGCACATGCTGATCGGCCAGGATTGTCGTCGGCACGAGCACGGCCACCTGTCGCCCACTCTGCACCGCTTTGAAGGCGGCGCGTACGGCGATCTCAGTTTTGCCGTAGCCAACGTCGCCGACCAGCAAGCGATCCATGGGTCGGCCACTTTCCATGTCCTTCTTTACATCAGTCGTGGCGCGGCGCTGATCGGGCGTGTCCTCGAAGAGGAAGCCGCTTTCGAGCTGCATCTGCCACGTTGTATCGGGCACGTGCGCGGGCCGTGACGCGATGCGACGACGCGCGTACAGATCGAGCAGTTCATGCGTCATCTCGAGGATGGCGGCGCGGGTCTTGTCGCGCTGCTGGCTCCACTTGCGACCGCCCAGCTTATGCAGGCGCGGCGGCGGACTGTCAGAGCCGACGTCGCTGGCCGCGCGATACCGCTCCACCTGATCGATGCGATAGAGCGGCACATTCAACCGATCGCCGCCCTCGTACTCGATCACGGCCACTTCCACCGTGCTTTCGCCGACGAAGATCGTCGACATGCCGCGATAGATGCCG
>JANMWU010000027.1:0-2112 GCA_031380785.1 Gemmatimonadaceae bacterium | reverse complement strand
CCCACCGACTCGCTGCGTGACACCGTCCGCATCCTGATTGTGCCCGCGTGCAGTCTCATCCGGCCGATTCAGGTTGGTACGACCTTCAACGGCAGCTTCGATCTCTCGACGTGTCAGAATCTGTATGGCTACCGGATCGCGAATCAGTACAGCATCACGGCGCTGACGCAGGCGTACTACTCGATCAAACTGACGCCGAACGTTTCCACGGCGCTGGTGCCGCTGAATCTCGGCAGCTCTCTCTACGGTCTGCCGGCGGCAGATACGGCGGTGACGGCATACGCCGTGATCAAGCCCGGTACGAGCGGATTTCTGATCGCAGCGCCGTCCGCTGCCAGCGGCCTCTATACGGTGACAACCGCGCTCGATCCCGATTCGAAGCTGCTGTGCATTCCAACCGATGTGACGCTTGGCGTGACGTTCCGGACCGGTGTCACGCCGACATGTATGACACGTGATATCCGTCTGCTTCCGGCGCTGACCGCGGGCCAGGTGCTCCGCGTGAGCGGCACGGCACCGACCTATCCCGTGACGCTTGAGCTGCGAAACTACGCCAACAATGCGCTATTGCAGCGCGTGACGGCGCCGGCTGCCGGCGGGGCGGCGGCCATCACCTACACCAATCTGGGCGGTGCGCCGCTGGTGTATGTGCGGGTGCTTGGCGGGACGACGGTCAATGAGTACGTCACCGTGAGCATCCAGCCCTGAACGGGAATGCCGTTCGGTGCGCGAACATGATTGACTATGCAATCGCCACTCGAGTTCGTCGCCTTTGCCCAGCATACGAACGCGAGCGGCGCTGGGCACAGGCTCAGCGTGCCTGCGTTCGTGTTCAGCTACTGCGAGTTATGTCGCACGCACCAATCAGCGTCGCAGCATCTCGAGTGCCGCAAGTACATGCGCCCGCACGCCCACTTCCATCGCCGGTTCCCAGACATCGAAGAACGGTGAATGGTTTGGTGCCGATGTCGCCGGATCCACACCAGGCGCGGTCGCACCGAGGAAGCAGAACACACCCGGAATCTTCGCCTGATACTCTGCAAAATCCTCGGCGGCCGTGACGGGCGTGGCGTTGGAGGTGAGCCGGTCGGCGCCGCCGGCCGCACGCGTCAATGGTGCAAGCAGTCGCGCACTCAATGCGGGGTTGTTGAAGGTCAGCGGCGCGGTCAAGACGAATTCGACATTCGCCACGGCGCCGTATGACTGAGCCAGTGCCGTCACGCGCTTCGTGACGCGCTCGATCACGTCCTGACGCCGCGCAATGGAAAACGTCCGCAACGTGCCCGTCAGCACGAATTCCTCGGGGATGATGTTCGGACGATTGCCGCCGTTGATCGTCGTGATGGTGATCACCGTCGGCTCCGACGTGACGTCGATCTGCCTGGCCGCGATCTGGTTGATCGCCTGCACACAATCCGCGACCAGCGCCGCAAGGTCGATACCCTTCCATGGTACGGCGCCGTGTGTCTGCCGGCCGGTGAGCCGAATCGAGATGCGATCGTCGGCGGCCATAATGCCACCGGGCCGATACGACAACTGTCCGCCCGGACCTGGCCAGACATGCAGACCGAAGATGCTCGAGCAGGCCGGATCGCTCAGCACACCTTCGCGAATCATCAGACTCGCACCGCCTTCCTCACCGACCGGCGAGTCCTCCTCGGCCGGTTGAAAGATGAACACGATCGTCCCGGCGATCTCAGTCTTCATACGCGACAACACCGCCGCCGCGCCAAGCAGCATCGCGGTGTGGCAGTCGTGCCCGCACGCATGCGAGACCGGAACCTGAGTGCCCTGCGACTCAGCGTGGACCGTGGATGCGAATGGAAGGCCTGTTTTCTCTTCGACAGGCAGCGCGTCCATGTCGGCACGCAACGCCACCGCGGGTCCTGGCCTGGTGCCCCGCAAGATCCCGACAACGCCGGTGTGCGCAATCCGGCGGCGTACTTCAATGCCCATAGTTCCTAATTCAGCTGCGACGCGATCCGCCGTCGCGAACTCACGATTCGAGAGCTCCGGGAACTGATGAAAATGTCGACGCCACGCAACCACCCGTGGCTGTACGTCGGCCGCGAGTGCAAAGACGCGGTCCTCGGAATGCGGGAAGCGCCACGC
>JANMWU010000338.1:0-1570 GCA_031380785.1 Gemmatimonadaceae bacterium | reverse complement strand
TGCGCTGTTCATCGCCGTTGCCGGATGCACGGAGAGGACCGAGCCGCCCGCGGCGCCGATGACGATTTACGCGGCCGGCAGTCTCGCCCGTCCACTGCGCGCGGCACTTGACTCGATCGCCGCTTCCGGCGGGCCGCGCGTGCGCATGGAGGTGATGGGCTCGCGCGAGATTATTCGTGCTGTCGTTTCGCTCGGCAAAACACCTGACATCATCGTGTCGGCCGACGCGGACGAACTTGAGAAGAAGATGATTCCCAGTTTCGTCACGACCAGCACAACCTTTGCGCGCAATCGCGTTGTGCTCGCGTTGTCGGCCAGGTCCTCGCGAGTCGCCAGGATCACAACTGCCAACTGGTTTGATGTGGCCAGTGGCGGAACGATCAGGATCGCGCGCGCTGATCCCGCGCGGTCACCGCTGGGATATCGCACTGAGATTGTATGGAAACTCGTCGAGTCATCACTGCAGCGTCCGGGGCTTTCCGCCAAGCTGGCTGCGTCGTCACCGGAGTCGCTGCTGCGTGGCAATGAGTCGGATCTCGCGGCGCTGCTCACGACCGGTGACGCCGATGCGGCGTGGTGCTACGAGTCGCTCGCCAAATCGCTCGGCATCAAGTACGTCTTGCTCGGTGATCGCGTCGATCTTGGCTCAGACGCCGACACTGTCTCGTATGTGAAAGCGGTCGTCCGTATCGCCGGCGATCGGCCCGGCGACTCCATCGTTGTCGCCGGATCCCCGATCAGGTACGCGATTGCCGTGGTGGCCAACGGTCCCAACGTGATCAGCGCGACAGTGCTTCGCGAACGGCTGCTCGACTCGACCAGCGCGCGCGTGATGCGACGTGCCGGCCTGGATGTCCTGAACACGCCGAAGGTCACCACACTGGCCATGAAGCTGAATCTCAGACAGTGACGCGTTCGCTGTCCCGATCGCTGCTGACAGCTATCGCGACACTCTGCGCATCTGTTCTGGTGCTGGCACTGGTTCTGCCAGTCGGCGCGCTCGTCACGACGGCCGGAGCGGGCGGCATCTTCGCGGCATTCACCGATCCGGACGTGCAACGTTCCATCCTGCTGACTGTTGCCTGCGCATCGTCAGCCACGCTGCTCGCTGTCGCCGGTGGCATTCCACTCGCCTATCTGATGGCGCGCGTTCCGTTCCGCGGTCGTGCGGTGGTCGAGGCGCTGCTCGAACTTCCACTGGTGATTCCGCATCCGGTGATTGGCATGGCGCTGCTGATCTCAATGGGTCGGCAGAGCACAGTCGGGCGCACGCTTGCGCCATTCGGTCTCGCGATCGTGAACTCGTCGCTTGGCATTGTGGTCGCGATGCTGGTGGTGAGCGCGCCACTGTTCGTGCTTGGCTCGCGCGAAGCGATTGCGCGGGTGGATGCGCGCCTCGAGGCGGTGGCGCGCACGCTCGGTGACGATCGCTGGCGCGCCGTGCGCCGCATCACGCTGCCGCTGGCGCGGAACGGTATCGTGAATGCCGGCACGGCAATGTGGGCACGGGCAACCAGTGAGTTCGGCGCAATTGTACTGATCACCTACCATCCGCGCGTGGCGAGTGTGC
>JANMWU010000909.1:0-1932 GCA_031380785.1 Gemmatimonadaceae bacterium | reverse complement strand
GCCGACGAACGCCCCCTTCGAGATGGCAGCGAATTCGCCGTGGTCCAGACGCCGCGCGGCCCCCGCGCCGGTTGGATACAGCATGAGCTTCACCGGCACTGACGGCAGCGCGCTCAGCACCCACTGTTTGTCCCGCGACATCGCCAGGACCGCGCCTTCGCCAAGTCTGACGGCCGGCGATCCATCGGTACGGCGAAGCATCACACCGTAGTTGTCTCCCGCCACGTTCGAAGCGTCGCCGAACGCGAGCAGTGTCCCGTCGGCAGAGATGACTGGAAGAAAGCTGACATTCAGCCATGACAGATCCTTAGTCGTGGTGTCGCCCGATCGCTTTCCCAACAGTCGGTTGAAGTGGTCTTCGCGAATGATCAGTCGGCGCCCGTCAGATGCAATATCCTGAATCATCGCGTTGCCGACGCCCGGCGAACCGCCGCGAATCTCGCCCTGGAGCGTGACTTCATTCACCTGCAGTGTACCACCATCGGCCGCCGCGCCGAATGCGAGACTGTTGCCGCCTCGCGTCCAGGCCAATCCTTCCACAGCCAGATACTGCGGCGTGAGCACAGTGTGTACTCGCTCGAGATCCACAACCGCTACAGCGCCCCGGTTATCCCCTTTTTCGGGATGCTCATTGAAGGCAATGCGTTGTGCATCGGCAGAAATGCGCACGTCACTCAAGGACCCGGGCGACTCGTACAGCACCGTGCCGATCGGATACTCCAGGCGATCCTTGCCGTTCACCTCATGGACGACCGCGAGCTGTGATCCGTCCGGAGACCAATCCGCGTCGTGCACGGCAGTCAGCAACTCGCGCGGCGTACCGCCGCCCACCGGCATCCGCGCGAGCGTTCCCGTGAACACGCGATGGTGGTGGTGGACGGCGCCGACGAGCACGGCCATCTCGTCCTTCGACGAGACGGCAAGGAGATGTGTCGCGGAATCGCTCACTGCGCGCGGCTCCGGATAGGCCGCGGTCACTGTGTAAATGCGAGGGGAGCTGCCGCCGTCAGCAGCACTGTAGACGAATGATTCGCCACCGGCCGTGTACCGCGCGGAGAATATCGACTGCGTGCGATACGTCCTCTGCTGTATCGACAAGCCATCGGTCGCGCCGCGCGACGTCGCGCGACGGCCGGCGACGTACGCCGCGGCGATGACTGCTGCGCCCGCGAGTATCGCGACTCCCCACCTTGCCATGTTGGCTGAGCGTGAGCGGGCTGTCGAATGCGCCAGGTGACGACTCTCGCCGCGCGACGATGCGCCACCATCGCGAAGCGATTCGGCGAACGCGGCTGCCGATGCAAAGCGATCGGCCGCAAGCTTTTCGAGCGACCTTTGTACAGTCGCATCCACGTGCGGCGGAACCGTACGACGCTGTGCGGTCAGGCTTTTTGGTGACTCGGTGATCACCTTGGCCACAATCGACTGCGCCGTTGGCCCGACGAATGGCGGCTCACCCGCCAGCATCTCGTACAACACGCAGCCGAGTGAGTAGACATCGGTGCGCGCGTCGACTTCACGTGCGCCCATTGCCTGCTCCGGACTCATGTACATCGGCGTCCCAAGAGACATCCCAGTCTCGGTCATGCGCGCGCCGCCGGTCTTCGACGCGGCGAGGGCGATGCCGAAGTCAGCGACGACGGCGTGTCCGCCGTGGATCAGGATATTCTCGGGCTTGATATCGCGGTGGATGACACCGCGCTCGTGCGCGTACTGGAGCGCGTCCGCGACTTCGCTGGCGATCCGCAGTGCATCGTCGATCGGGAGCTGCTTCTCGCGGTCCAGCCGATCGCGCAGCGATTCGCCCTCGACGTACGGCATCACGTAGAACACGGTGCCGTTCACTTCGCCCGAATCGTGGAGCGCAAGGATGTGCGGATGCTGCAGATTCGCCGTCGTCTTGATTTCCGCCAGAAACCGTTCGGCCCCGAT
>JANMWU010000371.1:0-4191 GCA_031380785.1 Gemmatimonadaceae bacterium | reverse complement strand
GCGGTCGGCTCTGGCGACCGGCGCGCGGGACATTTCCACCGGCCGGCAATCTCACTGCTGGCGTCAAGGCGCTCGTGAAAGTGCTCGCGCTGCAACCGGTCTGATGGCGCGGCGCGGTGCGGATGGCGCCGGCTCTCCACCGGGGCTGTTCAGTGAAATGGTGAGTGCGGCACCGCTCGCTCATCGCATGCGTCCGCGCACGATCGATGAATACGCCGGTCAGCGGCAACTTTTCACCCCAGGCACACCAGTCTACGACGCCATCGAGCGCGGCGTGCTCGGTTCGATGATTCTCTGGGGGCCGCCCGGCACCGGCAAGACGACTCTGGGGCGCCTGATCGCGCAGCGCGTCGGCTGGACATTCGAGCCATTCAGTGCGGTCAGCGACGGCGTGCCGCGCCTGCGCGTCATCGCTGAACAGGCGCGCCAGCGACTGCTTGCGAGCGGTACGCGGACGCTGCTCTTCGTCGACGAAATTCATCGTATGAATGCCGGCCAGCAGGATGCGCTGCTGCCGATCGTCGAAGACGGCACCATCACGCTGATCGGCGCCACAACCGAAGCGCCAAGCTTCGAGATCAATGCCGCGCTGTTGAGTCGCGCGCGAGTGGTGGTGCTGCAGCCGCTGTCTGCAGATGATCTCCGGGCACTTCTGGAACGGGCGCTCCGTGATGCTGAACGCGGACTGGGTGCGCGTCGCATCACCGCTGATGACGATGCCTTTGATGCGCTCTCGCATTGGGCCGACGGCGATGCCCGGCGTGCGCTTGGCACGCTGGAAGCTGCTGCAGCGGCGCTCGATGACGGCGCAAATCTCACCGTGGAACTGCTCGAGCGTGCGCTGCAGCAACGTCTGCCGCGGCATGACAAGAGCGGCGAGCAGCACTTCGATCTGCTCTCGGCATATCACAAATCACTGCGTGGCAGCGACGTGCAGGGCGCGCTGTACTGGATGGCTCGAATGATCAGCGCCGGTGAAGACCCGATGACCTTGTTCCGTCGCGCGATGGCGATGGCAGCTGAGGACATCGGCGTTGCCGACCCTCGGGCGCTGCAGATGGCCGTGGCCGCGCGCGACGCATTCCACATGCTCGGCGCACCCGAGGGGCTCATTCCATTGGCGGAGATGACCATCTACCTCGCAACCGCGCCGAAATCCAATCGCGTCAAGTCGGCGCTCGATGCGGCCATGCAAAGCGCGCGCGACACGCCCAACGCACCGGTGCCGCTGCACCTGCGCAATGCGCCGACGTCACTTCACAAGTCGCTTGGATACGGCGACGAATACCAGTACGCGCACACTCAGCCCGGCGGCGTTCCGGCACATTCACACCTTCCCGACGAACTCCAGGACGCCGTCTTCTACGAACCCGGCCCTTTGGGGTACGAGAAGGAGATCGCCAAGCGCCTCGAATGGTGGGCGGCCCGCGTGGCCGAGAGGCGTGGCGAGGCGACCGACGCGCCGCCGCCGGGCGGAGGCGCCCAGTAAGTGCGAACCCAGACACCGAACCGTGGAGGTTGGATGCAGGGAAGGGACATCAAGCGGATTCTCGTTATTGCTACGTTGGCGCTAAGCGCGGGCGTGGCCGGCTGCGCGACCGCAGCGAAGGCCATCTTCACTCAGCCGGACGTCACGTTCCGCGGCGTAGGCATCCGCGCGCTCGGTCTTGATGGCGCCGACTTCGAGGTGCTGCTGAGCATCTACAATCCCAACGCCTATTCGCTCGGCGCGTCGGCGCTGCGGTACCGTCTGCTCGTTGACAGCGTCGAGATCGGCGCAGGCGCGATTGACAGCGGATTTTCAGTGAAGGAGCGTGATTCGATGATCGTGCACTTGCCGGTCCGGGTCGGTTTCCGCGCCGTGCAGACGGTGGGTCCACGCCTGCTGCGTGGCGGCGAACTCCCATATCGGCTGATCGGTGACGTTACTTTGAAATCATTCGTGGGCACGTTCAATCGTCAGTTCAATGAGGGCGGACGCTACGACGCCCTCAAGACGTTCAAGCCCTAGGGAGCCATACCATCGCGCGTGATTCGATCACTCTGACGCCGCCCGCCGAGCGCGCGCTGCTCGTTGGCGCTCCTCGCAAGCGCACGGCCGCACGGCATCAGGTGGATGAACATCTGGCGGAACTCGCACGGCTGGCGGACACCGCTGGCGCCGAGATCTGCGGCACGCTCACGCAGCAGATCGACAAGCCGCACGTCGGCACCTACCTCGGCAGCGGCAAGCTTGACGAGTTACGCGAGCGCGTGAATGAACTTGAAGCGACGCTGGTCATCTTCGACGATGAGCTGAGTCCGACGCAAGGGAAGAACATCGAAGCGATCGTCGGCAAACGCGTCATGGATCGCGCCGAGTTGATTCTCGACATCTTCGCGACCCGTGCGCGCAGCAGTGAAGCCCGCATGCAGGTGGAGCTGGCGCAGCTGAACTACATGCTGCCGCGACTCACGCGCATGTGGACCCACCTTGAGAAGTTCCGCGGCGGCATCGGCATGCGCGGTCCCGGTGAAACACAGCTCGAAACCGACCGACGTCTCATCGGCCATCGCATCCGCGTGTTGCGCGAGCGCCTTCAGGATGTGTCACGTCACCGCGCGACGTTGCGTGCCCATCGCGAAGGCGCATTCCGCGTATCGTTGGTCGGCTACACCAACGCCGGCAAAAGCTCCGTGCTTCGCACACTGAGCGGCTCGCCGGATGTGTACGTGGAAGACCGCCTGTTCGCGACATTGGATCCTCTCACGCGTGACGTCGATCTGGGCGAAGGCTATCACTGCTTGCTGACCGACACCGTCGGATTCATTCGCAAGCTTCCGCATCACCTCGTCGCCAGCTTCCGCGCCACGCTCGACGAAGTGCGCGAGGCGGATCTGCTGCTCCACATCATCGACGCCAGTCACGCCAGCTGGGAAGAACACCGTCTCGTGGTGGACGAAGTGCTGACCGAGCTCGGTGCCATCGATACACCGCTGGTCCATGTCTTCAACAAGATGGACCTGCTGGCGCCGGACGTGGACGAGGCGGTGCGCACACGCGTTGGCAATCTCATTCCCGATTCGCTCTTCGTCTCCGCGCATTCGATCGAGGCGCTCGAGCCGTTGCGGGAGCGTCTGCGCGCCGGAGTGCGAGCCGTGCGTCCTATCGTGCAGGTGCGCGTGCCGGCGTCGGACGGAAAGCTGCTTTCCACGCTTTATCGGCAAGGCGAAGTGCTGGAGCAGGCGGCCGAGGGCGAGGATCTGATGGTGCGCGTGCGCGTGGATGCAGCGTTGCGCGGACGTCTCGAACGCGAGGGCGTGGTCGTCAAGCTCTGACGATCGCTACGCGCCGCCCTCGCCGGTGCCGCGCTTCTCGCCGCGCGTGCGAACGATCACCGCCGGCACTTCGACCAGACTGTACGCCGGCACCGACGCCATGACCACCGCATTGGCCATGATCTTTGTGTCGCGGCCAATCGTGATCGGTCCGAGCACCGATGCACCGGGGCCGACGTGCACGCCTTCCTCAAGTGTCGGACCGCCAACGACGCGGGTGATGGGGTCGATGCTGATGCCCAGCGTCACTGACTGAAACAGAATGCAGCCACTGCCGACGCGCGCCTCACGGCTCAGCACCAGCGCCGTGCCGTGAACCAGTGACACACCAGGTGCTAGATCCGCATCCCAGTGAATCTCGGCCGAGTACAAGTGCCGGATCATGCGCGACGTGATCATCGCCAACGGCGTCAGATGAATTGCGCGGAACAGCCGCATCACGCGATACACGATCATCATCTGGAATCCGATCTTGCGAAACGCGTCGACAAACAACGAACTCGAACCGCTGCCTTCCCGTGCGCTGTATTTGGCATCGCCGCGCAGCACGGCGTCGTGGTCGGCGCGCACTGCGGCAGTGAACTGCCGGAATGCTCCCTGCCGTCGCACCGGTAGATTCTCGGCCACGACGCCCATCAGCCTGCAGCCGCGCGTTCGAGCATCGGTGCCAGTTCGCCCACGGTGTCAACGCGTGCCATCTCTTCGGTGGAGACGTTGACGCCGAACGCTTCTTCGAGAGAGAGCAGGAGGTTCAGTGTGCCGAGCGAATCCCACTGCGGCAGGTCGTCACGCGAGGCGTTGCTGTCGGGCGGTTCGTCGAGCCCGAATGTTCGTTGCACGATAACGCGCACTGAATTCAGGTCGATGGTCTGA
>JANMWU010000315.1:0-5267 GCA_031380785.1 Gemmatimonadaceae bacterium | reverse complement strand
ATACGCTGATCGGTGCGGGCGCGCGTGATGGCGGCGGCGAGATTCCCAACGCTGAGTTGTCGCCGGCGGATCGGTGGCGGCGACACACCAAGTGCATGAAGGCGTGTGCCCCAGAACTGCTGATCGAATCCAAGTGGCACGATCATCGACGGAACGCCGCTCCGTACAGCGGCTCCCGTTGTACCGGCACCGCCGTGATGTACGATCGCGCGGCTGCGCGGATAGAGCCACGCGTGGGGGACGTCCTGCTCCACGTGAGCCCATGATGGTAGCGTATCGGCACCAAGCGAGCCCCACCCCTGCAGCAGGATCACGCGTGTCTCGGCCCGTTCGCACGCGTCGAGCACAAGGCGCGTCAGCCACTCGCCGTCCTGCGGCGTCATGCTGCCGAATCCGACGGTGACCGGTGCCTCGCCACCGGCAAGAAAATTTACGAGCGCAGCGGGCGGTTCATATGACGGCTCATCGAGAAACCACCACCCCGTCGGCCTGATCCATCGCGGCCAGTCGGCGGGAGTTGGCAACACGGCGGGGCTGTAGGCGTACGCTACCGGATACGCCGGATTGCGCTGCGCCGCGAACGGTCCGAAGTACGGCAGCGGTGGCGCCTGAAGCGAGTCGCGACGCCAGCGATTCACCGCGGTACGCGATGGCTGCCAGAGCAGCTGCTCGGCGACGAGATGTGTGATCCAGTTCCGTCGCCGAGCCCATCCCGACGATGCGGCGCGGTACGAAAGTCCGGCCACCGGGAAGGCCTGCGTTGGTGTCATCGGCGCCAGCCATCCTGCCATCACCGGCGTGCCGCGCACCGACTGCAACTGAGCGGCCGCCATGCAAACTGCGCCGTACACGACCAGATCTGCATCGGCCGTAACCGCAGCCAGGTCGACCAGTAGCCCGTCGATCAACCCTGCAAACTCCCGGCCGAATTCGCGCACGAACTTCAGCATGCCGCGGCGCGATCCGTCGCTCAGCCAGGCCCGCGCACCAGGTGCGCTCAGCATCTCAATCGGATTGCCGTGCAGACTGCGGAATGCCACACCGCGCGACTCGATCCACGGTTGAAAGACCGCGTGTGTCGCCAGCGTCACGCGATGACCGCCTCGCATGGCACGCAGCGCGAGCGCGAGGTAGGGCTGCACGTCGCCGCGCGATCCTGAAGTGACGATGACCAGATGCATGGACGATTGAATATGACCAGGGACTGCTACATTTCGGACATGTCGCAGACGGAGATAATGCCACCGGCGCTGGAACGCGTGCTATCGCGCTTTCGTGCAATGAGCCGCGAAGAGAAGATGGCCAGCCTTGTTTCGTACGCGAAAAAGCTGGAGCCGGTGCCTGAACGTCTCTCCACACTCGATCGCGCCGCGTTCACGGTGCCTGAGTGTCAGACACGCGTTGATGTCTTTCCCGAATCACACGACGGCGCCTTGCATTTCTGGGCCGATGTGAACATGCGCGAATCGCCAACCGTGGCAGCGGTACTGGCGATTCTCTTCCAGGCTGTCAACGATCAGCCGCCAAGTGTGACGCTGGCGATCCCTAACGACATCGTGCGACAGCTGATGCACGACATCGGACTGGCCGGACGGGAAGTGGGGTTGAATGCGATGGTCCAGCGACTGAAACGGCACGCGGCGGCAGCGGCAGCATAGCCGCGGCAAGCGGCCCGGCGCCTTCGATGGCGGTGACGGTGAAGCCGCGCGGTCATTATTCTTCGGGGCAGCAGACGGTCCCGTCCGCTGACCTGTCCCGTGTCCCCGCCGATGTCGATCACAATCAAAGTCAACACGAACGGCTCGCTCGTCATTCAGGCCGCCGATGCCCCGTCAGTTCGGCTGACGGACTCCGACGGCAATGAAATCCCGTTGCCTGAGGGCAAGAACATCTCGCTCTGCCGCTGCGGTGGCAGTTCGCGCAAGCCGTTCTGCGACGGCTCGCACAAGTCGAATGGATTCGACGGCACCTGTCTCACCTTCATTCAGAACGCCGGCTGATCGCGTGGTGCAGAAAGTTCTGAATGCATGGGCGTGGGTGACCCTGATTCTGACGATCATCGTCGGGTTTTTCGTGGTGCTGACGGTGTTCATCGTGACCTGGCCGTTTGATCGCGATCAGTATCTCGCCGGCCGCACATTCCGACTCGTCGGCATGACCGCAGCGTGGCTCAACCCGCTCTGGAAATTCAGCACCGATGGTCTGCGGATCCGGGATCCGCGCCGTCCGTACGTGGCGGTATCCAATCACGAGAGTTACGCCGACATCTTCCTCATCTCGCATCTGCCGTGGGAGATGAAGTGGCTGGGCAAGGAACAGCTCTTCAGAATTCCCTTTCTTGGTTGGATGATGTGGCTGGCCGGTGACATTCCGGTCAGGCGCGGCACCCGCGAAAGCATTCTTGCTGCGATGAACGAGTGTCGCGCCAGGCTTAAGAAGCGCCTGAGCGTGATGATTTTTCCGGAAGGCACGCGCACTCCCGACGGCGAGCTGCTGCCGTTCAAGGACGGAGCGTTTCGCCTGGCGATAGAGAACAGTGTGCCGATTCTCCCAATCGTTGTCGCCGGCACGCGGCGCGCGATGGCAAAGCACACCTTTCAGTTCCAAAAGACACGCGCGATCTGCCGCGTGCTGGAACCGATCGAGACGTCCGAGCTTACGTTGAAGGATCTGACTTCCCTGAAGGAGCGCACGCGCGATGCAATCGCTGCCGCCAAGGTCCGGTTGCACGTCGAGCTTGGACTCAGTGACAGCGGCGAACCGATCGCGTCGCCCGGGCAATCCGCGTAAGCCGCGCGGCATTGGCCGGCTGATCCAATCCGACCGGCGTAGCGTAGAGACGTGCATGAACGACCCTATCGCGCCACAGAAACCAACTCCGCCGGCATCGTCACGCGGCACAATCGTCCGCGTTGCCATCGCAATCGCGGTGGTGATCGCCCTCGTGCTGCTCGGACGACAGCTCAGTACACAGCTGCCGAAGCTCACAGCCGCCGTCGATTCGCTCGGCGTCTGGGGACCAATTGTTTTCATCGCGGCATATGCACTCGCATGCGTGGCCTTTGTGCCGGCATCACTGCTCACGCTGGCCGCCGGCGCACTCTTCGGCGTGGTGAAAGGCACGCTGTTCGTGCTGATCGGTGCAACGCTGGGCGCGATGGCGTCATTTCTGATTGCACGATACGTGGCGCGCGACTGGGTTACCCAACGCGTGCAGCGCGACGCCCGTTTCGCCGCAATCGACAGCGCGATCGCCGAGCAGGGGCGAAAGGTTGTCTTCCTGCTGCGGCTGTCGCCAGTGATCCCGTTCAACGTGCTCAACTACGCGCTCGGGCTGACGCAGGTGCGCGCGACGGACTATCTGATCGCATCAGTTGGAATGATTCCCGGCACTGTGCTCTATGTGTACACGGGCAAGCTGGCGAGCGTCGTGGTCGGAGCCTCGAGTGGCGTCACGCCCCCGCGAGGACCGGCGTTTTACGCGGTGCTCGGTCTGGGCCTGGCAGCAACGGCGGCAGTAACGGTACTGATCACGCGAACCGCGAAGCGAGCGCTCGCGAAAGCAACCGAAAGCCGCGGTCGTACGTCGGCGTAAGTTCGTTGCACCACCTCTTTCCGCAGCCACATGCTCGATCACGATCACTGGGACACTGAGCTCGTGGCGCAGGTTCACCCGCCGACGTGGGTGAACCCGAAGCCAGCCGACAGCTACGATCTCGTCGTGATCGGCGCAGGAACCGGCGGTTTAGTGAGCGCGGCCGGTGCAGCGGGGCTCGGCGCGAAGGTCGCCATCATCGAGCGGCATCTGATGGGCGGCGACTGCCTGAACGTGGGCTGCGTTCCATCAAAGGCGTTGATCAGCGCTGCGCGGGCCTGGCACATAGCAAAACGCGCGTCGGGTGAATACGCCGGCCCAATGGTGGCTGAGGGCAGCGTGGGGAATTTCGAAGCCATGATGAATCGCATGCGACGGATTCGCAGCGAACTCAGTCCGATCGACAGCGCACCACGATTCCGTGACCTTGGCATCGACGTGTTTCTGGGCGACGGCGCGTTCATCAATCCGTCGGCAATCAGAGTCGGTGATGCGATCCTGAAATTCCGACGCGCCGTGATCGCCACCGGTGCGCGCGCCGCGGCGCCGAAGATTCCCGGGCTCGACGGCGTCCCGTATCTCACCAACGAATCGATCTTCGATCTGACGATGCTGCCAAAGCGGCTCGTCATCCTTGGCGGCGGCCCGATCGGCTGCGAGATGGCGCAGTGTTTCGCGCGCTTTGGATCGCAGGTGACGCTGATAGATCGCGGCCCGCGAGTGTTGTCGCGCGATGATGCCGACGCGGCGCTGCTCGTTCAGCAGGCTTTGATCGAGGACGGCGCAGCGGTCATGCTGAGCACCGACGTGGCGGAAGTTGCACAGCATGGCCGCGAGATCCGTGTCAGGACGATGCGTGACGGTGCGGCGTCAGAGCTGGTATGCGATGCGTTGCTGGTGGCAATCGGGCGCGCGCCGAACGTCGAGTCGCTGGACCTTCCAAAAGCGAACATTCGCTTCACCGCCAAGGGTATCACGGTTGACGATCGCCTGCGCACCACGAATAATCTTGTCTGGGCCGTCGGCGACGTCTGCTCGCCACTGCAGTTCACGCACGCGGCCGATTTCCAGGCACGGATGGTGATTCAGAATGCGTTGTTCTTTGGTCGGCTAAAGGCGAGCAATCTGATCACGCCGTGGGCGACGTATACATCACCGGAGCTGGCGCAGGTTGGGTATACTGCAGCCAGTGCGGCCAAGGCTGGCGTGGCGATTCGCACGTTCACTGTGGAGTTGCACGACGTAGATCGGGCCCGCCTCGAGGGCGACACGCGCGGATTCTGTCGCGTGCATGTGCGCGAGGGGACGGATGTGATCGTTGGAGCAACGATCGTGGCGCCGAATGCCGGCGACATGATCAGTGAAGTCACGCTCGCCATGACGAACAAACTCGGGCTGGGCGCGATCGGCAGCACCATGCATCCGTATCCGACGCAGGGCGAAGCGCTGCGGAAGGTGGCCGATGCGTGGCGTCGCACGAAGCTGACACCGTTTGTGACAAAGCTCTTTGACCGATACTTCCGGCTATTCAGATGACACTGACCACACTGCGCCGCGTAATTACTGTTGCGGCTTCCTGCCTCATGGCGAACTCGATGCTCGCACAGACCGTGGATCACAGCGCCTTTGATCGCCTGCTCAAGGCTCACGTCGTGAACGGTCTGGTGGACTA
>JANMWU010000820.1:0-2873 GCA_031380785.1 Gemmatimonadaceae bacterium | reverse complement strand
GCGTGGGGGTTGGGCAACGCGGCCGCCACGATGGTTGGTCAGGCGCTGGGCGCGGGCAATCCTGATCGGGCCGAGAAGGCGGTGTGGACGGCAGCGCGTTTCAACGTTGTGTTTCTTGGGTTGATGGGATTGCTGTTCGGGCTCTTCGCGCCAACGGTGGTGAGTGCGTTTACAGCCGATGTCGCCGTGTCAAAGGTGGCGGTGGATGGTTTACGATTGATGGCGATCGGTTTTCCACTGTTCGCGTTCGGCATGGTGCTGACGCAGAGTTTCAATGGCGCCGGTGACACATCCACGCCCACGCGTATCAATATCGGTGTGTTCTGGGTGTTCGAGATTCCGCTGGCGTGGTTTCTGGCCACGCACACGTCGCTGGGCTTTCACGCGATTTTTCTGTCGATCTCACTTGCGTATTCGATGCTGGCGGCGGTGAGTTTTCTGATGTTCCGGCGTGGGACGTGGAGGACTCGCAGGGTGTGACGCGGGGGTGCGCGGCGATGTAAATATGGCGGCTCTGATGCACGGTCATCAGAGCCGCCCGGTTCGTTACAGCGTCGGTTTTTGCGGCGTCCAAAGATCAATTCGCTAAGTGAAGCGTGTTGTCAGCGCCTGTCGGAAAGTTTCTCGAGTCGTCGGACATCCAACAGGTCCTTCGCACGCCCGGCAGAACGTTTGTTGCGGAGAAGATCGGCGAGGCTGATAACTCGCACGTCCAGCCCATCAATCGCACCGGCGATCGCATCGGCCTCGACCTCCGCGAACGTCACGCCGCTCAGCGCCGCGATGAAGTCGATCCGCAATGGTGCGACGCCGATTTGTGTGATTGGCTCGCGCGACATCATGAATTCCGGATCGATCAGCGACGGCGGCGCTCCAAAATCTCGGAGTGCTGCGCACAGTCTCGCCACATTCGATGCCGATTGCAGATACAAGAAATCGATATCACCAGTCGCGCGGATCGCACCATGCCAGCCAACGGCATAGGCACCGACGAGGACATACGTGACGCCGCGCATATTCAGCGCTGTGATGCAATCGCGGTATTCTGACGCGAGGCCGAGTGCGCGGCGGTTGGAGGTCACGGCCGCTTTCCGCGTGCAGCCGAACGACTTCCAGCTGATGCAATTGCGTATGCGTTCCTCGACACTTCGTGGACTGCCGCAAGCCGATGCGCCTGGTCCCCCGCTTCAGGCTCGTCGTCGTCATCACCGAGTCTCAGCTTTCTTCCCGTCCATGTCACGCGACGGATGTCGGCACGGACCGCGCGGGCGCGTCTGGCTGCTTTCCCTATAGTCAGACCGATGCGGGCGCCAGCGGACGCCTCGAGCACCACCTCTATCCCCATCTCGCTGAGCAGGCGGATGGCGGTGTCAAGACTCACATTTTCGCGTTCGCCGCGCTCGACTTCCGCCCACAGCCGGACGCTCACGCCGGCGCGCTTCGCCGCGTCTGCCTGGGTGATTCCGAGCAGCTTGCGCGTGGATTTCAGCAATTCGCCGAGCGCACGGTGGGCCATGCTTGTCTCCGTTTGAAGCGTGAATCGTCACGAAGAAAGATGCGATATTCAGCCGGTTTTCTCAACCCCTTTACGTACCATTTTCACGCACGACGGATCTTTGCTTCGCTTCGAAGGAAGCGCGGTTTCTGTCATGTATTACAGAACGAAGACCGGTGTCCGGACCACTCTGATGCCAGCGCGCATCAGGCGCCCTGACACGGCCAGGCTCACCCGCTGGCACCAGCTCGTGCGCGGGCCTATCGTGCCCGGCATGATTCTTATCGCATCGCGCACGCCCGGCCGAATGCATGCCGCGCTGATTACAGTCGGCATCCTGCTCTGTGCGGTATCGCCGGCGCGCGCGCAGAAGCCTCGCGAGATCGGTCGCACCGCCGCCAACAATCCCGTATTGGTGGAACCGCGCACGGTCAGGCGCGAAGGCGACCTGCTGCACGCGACCATCCGCGTGAAATTCGCCAAAGCTGTACGTGCGCCCGGCGGCGACTGGTGGAGCTCACGCACTCGCCTCACGTTCGATTGCAGCAAACGCACGGTCGCGATTCTTGAGAACTGGTACTACGGCGACACCACCTGGACGCGCGTGACCAGTCACAACGTGGTCGGGCTGCCGGGGTATGGCACGGTGATGGGCGGGTCGATGACGTCGGTGGGCTACGACTCGCTCTGTCCGGTGCGATAGCGACGCGCCAATCAGTCGTGCACAGTGGACGCGGCTTCTGGCGCGGCAACGTCTCCCATCCCCACGCTGTGCTCACCGAACGCCCGACCCACCTGCACCATCTCGGCCTCCGATTCACTGATCATCGCCGCCATGCGTGGCATCAGCAGCCGCTGCGCGAAGGCACTGTTCAACAGTTGTCGCAACGCCGACGACACGCCCAGCGCACGCGGCACAAACACTTTTCTCGCACGCGTGTCGCACGCTTGCACAAATGCCGCCGTGCAATCGTTAAGAGAAGTTACGGTGTTGAACGGATACGGCAGCCGGGCCAGCGTCTTTCTAAAACTCGACAAATCGTTCTGCACATCGCGCACCATATCGGTGTCGATCCAGAGCATGTGCGCACTGCCCACATCCACACCATGCGGCACCATTTCGAGCCGCAGCACATTCGCGAACTGCTCCACAGCGGCTTTCGACGTGGCGTAGGCTGACATACCCGGCATCGGACTGAACGCCGCCGCTGACGACACGATCAGCACGTATCCACGACTCGCGATCAGATGCGGCAGCGCCGCTTTCACGGTGCGGATTGTGCCCATGACATTCACGTTGATCACGCGTGCTATCGCTTCAACGTCGGCTGACGCCACGGTTCCGATGTTGGCGACACCGGCGTTCGTGATGACGATG
>JANMWU010000813.1:0-3800 GCA_031380785.1 Gemmatimonadaceae bacterium | reverse complement strand
CGACGCCACCGCGAGACCTCTTCCCAGTCAGCATGCCCGCCAAGCGCGCAAAATCCTCCGCCACTCCGGTCAAAAAAGTCACCGCGACTGCAAAGCCGCGTCGCAACGCGCGCGCCGTCGGCGCCACGACCGCCGGTGGCAACATCGTCAACGTCGCGACCATGCAGCGTGCCGAGGCCGAGGCGCTGCAAGGTGTCATGGAGCGGCATGTGGATGGCCATCGCAGTGCCGGCCGTGATACGCCCATGAACAACGCCGTCATCTCGACGCAGAAGCAGCCGCTCAAGACAACCGAACAACCGCAGGGAACCACACGCGCCGCGCCACTCATCCAGCCGCGCATCGACACTGATATTCGAGATCAGGTGCCGCTCACCGAGGACGCGAAACTTCTCGCCGCACCCGGCCCGCGCGACGATTTCACGCGCACCGATCCGTGGCGCGTGTTGCGCATGACGGGCGAGATCATCGAAGGCTTCGACGCCCTCGCCAGCGTGGACAAAGGCGTTTCGATCTTCGGCTCGGCACGCACCTCACCCGACGATCCGCAATATCACGCTGCCACCGAAGTGGCACGGCTGCTTGGGGAACAGGGCTTCTCGATCATTACCGGCGCCGGCCCTGGCATCATGGAAGCGGCGAACAAAGGTGCACGACTTGCCGGCGCCAGGAGCATCGGCTGCAACATCGAACTTCCTTTCGAACAGGGTGCGAATCCGTACGTAGATACGCTCGTCAGTTTCCGCTACTTCATGGTGCGGAAAACGATGTTCATCAAGTACAGCAATGCCTTCATCTGCTTTCCCGGCGGCTTTGGCACGCTCGACGAACTGTTCGAGGCGGTGACGCTGATTCAGACCGGCAAGATTTTTCAGTTTCCGGTGGTGCTCTTCGGCACGCACTACTGGGCCGGATTGGTGCGCTGGTTGCAATCGCGCGTACTGGGCGAGCGCAAGATCAGCGCCGGTGATCTCGATCTGCTCCTGCTGACCGACGATCCGCAGGAAGCGGCGAAAGCGGTGATCGAGGCACATGCCGCGCAGGCCAAACACCCAACAGGCAAGGCACGCTGATGGATCCGATGCAGCGGCTCGATCGCATGATCAAACTCCTGGTCGCGATGATCACGCTCGGTGCGGTGGCGCTGATTGGCCTGCGCATCATTGGCAGTCGATCGCTGCGCATCGATCCGCGGAAAGAATGCGAAGCGGCGGGCCGGCGGTTCGATGCGACGCGTCATATCTGCCTGCCGCCAAAATGACGTTGCGTCGTTCGCACTCGATGTCTCGATCGATATTTTTCCGCTGTGTTCACGGCTCGCTGAAACTTGCTACGGTGTCACAAACGCGGCTTCACGATCGCGCTTGACATTCGCCGCCGCTTCCTGTGCCGCGATCGCCTTGAGGTTCAGATCGTAGTTGATGCGTTGCTCGTCAGTCAGCAACGTGCGCGTGAGCGCGAGTTCACGCTTCCGCAGTTCGGCCATGCGCTCCAGTGCGCGTTCAACATTCTGACGCTCGAATGGACCGCGCTGGTAGAGCGTTACGCGGGCCGCCCTGATCGGGCCGGCTTCGTCGTTGAACAGTTTGCGGTACTTCCCCTCCAGCAACTCGATCGCATCACGCTGCAGATCGGTGAGATTGCTCACGTCGAGGAGCGGCAGCTCGAGTGACGCCCACTGCGCCGTGAGCTCCGAGATTGTTGCTTTCGGCGGCGCCGCACCGGCCTGCGCACGCAGACGCGGTGCGCCAACCAGCAGCAGCGCCGTCAGAAGTGCGGCGCGATGCAGCGACGCGCGGAATGCGGGCATGATCATGCGTGTGGCCCGGTGGGAGTGACCGAATGCGGGCGCCAGAGGTGCAGCCCGACGTCCACGATGTGAAAACGACGCGGGGCTGGCAAGTCCCGATGCCAGCCCCGCGCTACAGACTCCCCATGCCGTCGGATTACTTCGGCGGGTTGCCACCCATGCGCTGACGCATCTGCGCCTCACGCTCGGCCTGCTCCTTCGCTTCCGTCGCCACGTTCTCGTCAAACTTTGCATATTGCGCGGAAGTCAAAACGGCGCGTGCGGCCGCCAGCTCCTCCTTGCGCATCGCAGTCATGGCGTCACGCGACTTCATCATCGCCGACATGTCCGGCGGAGTGCCAGGCTGACGCGCCGCCATCATCGCTTCACGGGCTGCGGTAAACTTTGCCTTGTACGCAGTCTCGATCTTGTCGAGCGAATCCTTCTGCGGAGCGGTGATGCCGTCCACACCACTCAACGACTTTTCCAGGAGTGCCATCGCATCGGGCGAGCGACGCATACCCATTCCGCCACCCGGCGGGCCACCTTGTGCACCAGCAGTCGCGGTCGTGCCGATCAGTAGCGCCGCTGTCAGTGCAGCAGCACGCATGTAACCCGTCATCCGAAATCTCCGGAAAAATGAGGCACCTCGTCACACACCTGGCGACGAGGGAGAGGTGGAGCCGCCTGTCGGCGTGGCAACCACGAAGACTCGTACCCCGCACCCCGGCGATCCGTTGGCGGTCCGCTGAAATTTCCCCCGCTAAGGTCGTCAGCGCTTCGTTAACTTTGTATTGCCGCCAAGCCCTGCCCAGTCCTCCGCACCAGAACCACGTGTCCGACCAGTCCGATCGTCCCACTCGTGCGCTGCATCCTGAAACGCTCGCCATTCGGACGCAGACAGCGACAAGCGCCGAACGCGAGCATTCTACGCCGCTGTTCCTCACGTCAAGCTTCGTTTTCGACGATGCTGAACAGGCGCGCGCGCTGTTTGCGGAGGAGGAGCAGGGGAACATCTACAGTCGTTATTCCAACCCGAATACCGACGAGTTTGTGCGCAAGATGGCGCTGCTTGAAGGGGCCGAGGACGGCATTGCGTTCGCGAGCGGCATGGCGGCGGTGTTCGGCAGCATGGCCGCGTATCTGAAGAGCGGCGATCACGTCCTGGCGTCGCGCGCCCTTTTCGGTTCAACGCATCAGTTGTTCACCAAGCTCTTTCCACGATGGGGCATCACGTCGTCGTATGTCGACGCCAATGCAAGTGCCGACGTGTGGGCGAGTGCGGTGCAACCGTCAACGAAGTTGCTCTTCGTCGAGACGCCATCGAATCCCGGTCTCGCGCTGATCGACCTGGAAATGCTCGGCAAGCTCGCCGCCGAGCGTGGGCTACTGTTCGTGGTGGATAACTGCTTCACCACACCGATGCTTCAGCAGCCGGTGAAGTGGGGCGCGCACCTCGTCGTGCACTCAGCCACCAAGTTCATCGACGGTCAGGGACGCGTCCTCGGCGGCGTGGTTGTCGGGACGGCGAAGTTGATCGCCGAGCTGCGTTTATTCATTCGCCACACCGGTCCGGCAATGTCGCCGTTCAACGCCTGGGTGCTGTCGAAGAGTCTGGAGACGCTCTCGGTGCGCATGGAACGACACTGCGCGAACGCATTTGCCATTGCAACGCACTTCGCGGGTCACGACGGGCTCGACTTCGTGCGTTATCCGTACCTGCCCAGTCACGCGGACTACGCGCTGGCGCAAAAGCAGATGTCGGCCGGTGGCGGAATCGTGGTGCTCGAACTGAAGGGTGGACTGGAGCGCGCGCGCCGGTTTCTCGACGCCCTCGAATTGTTGTCGCACACACCAAATCTTGGCGACGTGCGCAGCATCGTGACGCACCCCACGTCCACCACCCATTCCAAGCTGTCAGAGGCCGAGCGGCTGCAGGTGGGGATCGTGCCGGGACTGATCCGGATTTCGGTCGGTCTGGAGCATCGCGACGACATCGTCTGGGACATCG
>JANMWU010000812.1:0-3166 GCA_031380785.1 Gemmatimonadaceae bacterium | reverse complement strand
CTCATTCGCGGCGGCGCAGGGCTGCGCAAGTTGCGCTGGGGTGCCGAGGGTCGTGGGAAGCGTGGCGGTGTCCGGACGATCTACTATTGGGCTGTCGAGGATGACGTCTGCTTCATGCTGTTCATGTTCGCGAAGAATGCGCAAGGGGACCTGACGCCTCAGTAACTCAAGGCATTGACGCGCGCGGTGCGCGAGGAGTTCAGATGAAGGCTGAAGCATTTGCGGAGTTGCTCACCAGCGTCCGGCAGGCGGGCGCGATTCGTCGTGGCGAGCGCAAGCCGTCGCGCACCACCACGTTCCGTCCGGCCGCCGTCAAGCGATTGCGCGCTGACCTCGGGCAGTCGCAAGCAGAATTCGCGCTGATGATCGGCGTGAGTGTCGCGACGCTGCGAAACTGGGAGCAGGGCCGACGCACGCCGGACGGTCCGGCATTGGCCCTGTTGCAGGTCGCCGCCCACGATCCCGAAGCGGTCGTGACAGCGTTGCATCGCCCCGCCAAGCGTGGGGCGGCCTAACGCATTTTCGTTAGGCAACGCAGCAGCGGTCGGTGCGCACGCGACGCACCTTGCGGCCACATACAATAGTTTGTATGTTCGGTCATGAGCGCCAAGCCCCTCGTCTGGGCCGGAACGTCCCGCGCCGACCTGCGCGCGCTGCCTGCGGAGCCGCGGCGGGCGCTCGGGTTCGACTTGCGGCGCGTGCAGGGCGGCCGATTGCCGCGAGACTGGAAGCCGATGCCGACGATCGGGCCTGGGGTCGTCGAGATCCGTGTGCGCGACGAGAGCGGCGCGTATCGACTGCTGTACGTCGCGAAGTTCGCCGAGGCCGTGTACGTGTTGCACGCGTTCCAGAAGAAATCGCAGAAGACGTCCAGCTTGGACATTACGGTGGCGCAGAAGCGGTACGATGTCATCCGCCGAGAGCGAAAGGAGAAGTAGCAATGGCGATGCGAATGCAGCGGTCGTCGGGCAATGTGTTTGTGGATCTGGGTTTTCCGCCGGAAGAAGCGGCCCATCTCTTGATCCGCACGGATTTGATGTTGCAGCTCACGGATCTGATCGCGGAGCGAGGCCTGACGCAGAAGGCCGCCGCGAAGGCGCTTGGCGTCACGCAGCCGCGGATCAGTGACTTGGTCCGGGGTCGGCTGGAGCTGTTCAGCATTGATACTCTCGTGGAAATGCTGACGCGGTTCGGCGTCGACGTCACGCTGAAGACCAAGCGTCGGCGACGCGTTGCCTAACCCCAATACTGTTCACTTAGGCTGATTTGTGGTAGGTTGTGGTCCGACCGCTACCGAGGAGTCGGGCATGGCGCGGACCGAGGCCGGGTTACCCGCAGGGATCCGCGTGACGGATCACATCACGCTGGGTGTGCTGACCGCCAGCGTGCCGCTCGACGTGGTGCACGCCGTGTTGCAGGAGACGCAGCGTGCCAGTGTGCGCGAGCGCACGTTGCCGGCGCATGTGATGGTCTACTACAGCATCGCGCTGGCGCTGTATGCCGATGTGTCGACGCGTGAAGTCCTGCGCTGTTTGCTCGAAGGCGGCGGTGGCTTGGCGGCGACGCGAGCGCGGTGGTGCCGGCGAGCAAGGCCGGCATTTCGCAAGCGCGCACGCGGTTGGGGGCCGCACCACTCGAAGCGCTGTATCGGCGCGTCGTAGCGCCGATTGCGACACCGGGCACGCCTGGCGCGTGGTATCGCGGCTGGCGCGTCATGAGTCTCGACGGGACCACGCTCGATGTCGCGGACACCGCCGACAATGCGCGCGTGTTTGGGCGACCGGCGAGTGCCCGCGGCGCGAACGCCACCGGCGCGTTTCCGCAGCTGCGCCTCGTCGGGCTGTTGGAGAACGGGACGCATGTGATCAGTGCCGCCACGCTCGGCGCGTATCGCGCGCACGAACGCGCGCTGGCGACGGCCGTCCTGCCGGCGCTCACCGGCGACATGCTCGTGCTCGCGGATCGTGGCTTCCTGAGTTTCGATCTGTGGCGCCCTGCGGCGGCCACCGGCGCCGCACTGGTCTGGCGTGCCGCCGCGCACCTCGGCTTGCCGGTACTGGAGCGCTATGCCGACGGCTCATATCGCAGCGAATTGCGCTGGAATCAGCGCAGTCAGAGTCCCGATCGGACGACCATTACCGTCCGCGTCGTTGACTACACCGTGTCCGGTGGACCGCAGAGCGCGCAGCCGTATCGCCTCGTGACGTCGATCTTGGAGCCGGCGCGTGCGCCGGCGGCGGAACTCGCGGCACTGTATCAGGAGCGGTGGGAAATGGAAACCGCGTTCGATGAACTGAACACGCATCTGCGCGGCGCGCGGCGCGTGCTGCGCAGCAAGACACCGGCGCTGGTGCGCCAGGAAGTCTGGGGCGTGTTACTGGCGCATTTCGCGATTCGGACGCTGATGCATGAGGCCGCACTCGGCGCGCTGCCGCGCGCCCGCGATCCCGACACGCTGTCGTTCACACATGCCGTCAACGTCACGCGCCGCACGTTGTCCCACGTGACGGCCATTCCCCCCTCAGGACGTGGCGCGGCATCGCCACGCGCGACAGCCGATGCTCGTCGAACGGCGCGCAGAAGTCGTCCATCGGCAGCGCGGCCGCGTGGTCCCGCGCGGCGTCAAACGCAAGATGAGTAACGATCACCTGCGTCCCCGCGCCCCAGGCCGCACGAAACGCGCGACCTACCGCGTGCGTGTGTCGACCAGACGACGACGGAAACGAACTAAGTGAACAGTATTGAGTGTAAACCATGTTGCCGGGCTACTCTGTAAACCATGTTCCCGCGCTATGCCGCGCTTCTGTGTAATCGGTGTTGCTGCTGACGATGCAACCAAGTTTCGGTGAGCTGGAGTGGCCATGTGCGGCCGCAGTGCAGGTGAACCCGAGCTCGTTCGTCAGGCTGCCGTCTGGCCACAGGCATCTAAATACCAGAGTACGACGGCCTTCACTTTAGCTCGCAGCAACTCGTCTGACTCCGGAAGTTCGGACTCGATCGGAAGGCCACCCGCCACAGGAGACCGGGGACGATACGCGATGAACACCTTTTTGTGGGTCCTGCAGGCGCTCGCCGCACTCATGTACGGAGCGTCGGGCATCATGAAGGTCTTCCTGTTCGACAAGGTCAGCGCGGACGTCCCGTCCTTTCGTGCATTGCCGCGGGA
>JANMWU010000807.1:0-2563 GCA_031380785.1 Gemmatimonadaceae bacterium | reverse complement strand
ACGCCCACGCGTGAGTCCGCCGTCCCGTAGTACAGGAACCAGCGGCCGCGGAACGGAATCAACGCCTCGGTAAACGTCGTGCCTTCGACGTACTGGCCGGTCTTTTCGTACGGTTCGGTGGGTCGGATGAATGGCGCGTCGGTGCGATCGAGGAGCTTGATCGGATTGGTGGAGTCGAAGAGCGCCTGGCCGCCGGTGTAGATGCGGGCCGGCATGGACGGATCGCCGTTGGTGCCAAGATTCCCCGCGTTGTAGAGCAGCACGATGCCGCGATCGGTGAGGATCGCCGGCGGTCCGGCCTCGACCAGCCACGAGTCGAAGTATCCCGCTCGCGGTGACAGCACCTTCAGCGCGTGACCGTCGGCGTCTTCGCGCGGGGTCCAGTGAATCAGGTCGTCTGATGTCGCGATCTGGATGTGCGGCACGTTGTAGTACATCCAGTACTTGCCGTTCACTTTCGTTGCGATGAGATGATCGCCCTTCGCGCGCACGAGAATCGCGCCGGATTTCGTCTCACTGCGCAGAAACTTACCGTCACCGGCGCGTGCGAACGCGGGGCCGTGTTTAGTCCATGTGACGAGATCAGTTGATGTCGCGACAGCCAGGCGCGGCACGTCGCCGTTCCACTGCGTATAAGTGAGCACATAACGGCCATCGTCTGTTTCGACGATGCGAGGATCCTCGGTGCCGCCGGTCCATTCGTAGCGCGCCTGTGCGTCGCGATCGGGTTGCAGCACCGGTGTCGGCCTGCGCGTGAAATGCAATCCGTCGCTGCTCTCGGCCAGGCCGAGTCGTGATGTGTGACCGCCGATTTGCAACGCGCCGGTGGCGTCTTCGGCGCGGTAGAGCATGAAGACTTTACCGTTGCGGACCACGGCGGCGGGGTTGAAGGTGGCGTAGGCTTCCCATTGAATCAGGCTGTCGTTGAAGGGGGAGCGGACGGTGGCGACGGCGCTCGGTGCGATGACTGGATTGACGGCTGTCGGCTTCTCGAACGGGCCGAACATCCAGGGGCGGGTCTGGGCGGGGAGAGCCTGCGCTGCGCTCAGAAAAAGGCTCAATAGCAGCAGCGTCAGGCGAGGGCACGGGCTCGACATGGGCGTTGTGGTGAGTGTCTGGCGTCAGCAGATGGCGCGTTGAAGAAGTGACAGGATACACGCGGGGACGCGATGTTCAGGCTTCTGGACGTGGTCGACGATGCTCGCATCGAACGCTCGCACCGCTCGCCGTCAGGGTCGAGGCAGCCCGCTCTTTGAGCGGCGTTCTGCTGTAGATTTTTCGTGTGGCATCATCCGTGGAGTTGACTTGCCGGCTACGAATAAGCAAACGCCTTTGAGAAAAGCCCTTCAGTCCAACATGCGGCTGATGCTTTTTGTCATCGCTGGTGCCTGCGCGTCAAATGCGACGCTGCCGCCCGCAACCAAGAGCGCCGGTACTTCTGATTTACAAGTTACCCTGACGCGCGTCGCTGATCCGTCGCCAGAACGTTGGCGCGGTATGAACAACATCTTCTTCGATTCGATACCAACGGTCCTTCGCGATTCGATGACGTTATCGCCCGCGTGGCGTCACGTCGAAGCCGCAGAGGTCGTAGCTGACTCTGGCCTGAAAACCGTTCTTGCGCTGCGCTTCTCCTCGACCGCGTCCGGAGACACCACGTATCTCGTCGACACGGAGGGGAACCTCGATTTCCTGCATGCTGCTCCGCTGAATTTCGAGCGTCGCGGCACCATTCGCGTCGCGAATTTCGCCCTCACTGTGCGCACGCGGCTGGGTGCATTCCGACGTGTGCCGTATCAAGTCTTGCTTTCGGATGACAAGTACACGTATGCCAGAATCGCGGAATATCGGACCGGTTCAGTCTTGATCGACGGTCGTCAGTTTGCGATCGTCGTGCGCAATCGTGGCCGTAGCAATCCCTTCTTCACTCCCGACGCGGGCAGTGTCTTCCTGGTCGACCAGGATGGTGATGGGATCATGGCCGAGCAGGCGACGATGACACTCAGTGGACAGCCGGCGGCAGCTGAGCAGGTGTTTCCGTTTCGACCATTTCTGCTGAACGGCAGCCCATTCGAAGTCACCGACATCGACTCGTCCGGTTCGCTGCTGCGCATCAGATCGGCGACGCGGACGACCGCGGTCAGCCCGAACTTTCGAGCGCCAGACATCATCGTGCAACGATTGGCCGGAGGTCAACTTCGCCTCTCGAATATGCTCGGCCGAGTTGTCTTGCTCCAGTTTTGGGCGACGGATTGTGTATTCAGCGAACGAGCACGCGATGCGCTGAATCAGCTGGCGGCGGCCAGCGGCGACTCATTGGCGTGGGTGGCTGTAAGCAAAGAGCGTGATCGCGGAATGATCGAGCAGCACCTCGCGGGGCACCCGATGCGTGGCATCGTCGTGCTGGCGGACAGTGCGGCGTGGGCGGTCTACAATCCTGAGCTGGCGACACCACACTTTGTTGTGATCGATCGAAGCGGAGTGGTGAGGCTCGTGGCCACTGGCGCGACAGCCATGGCGGTTGTGGCTGCGCAAGTGAGCCGCGTACTCGCCGAACGATGAG
>JANMWU010000289.1:0-1588 GCA_031380785.1 Gemmatimonadaceae bacterium | reverse complement strand
CGCACATACTCGATCACTTCACCGCGACGTTCGAAGCAGAAGTCGACGTCGACGTCGGGCATCGAGACGCGTTCCGGATTGAGGAAGCGCTCGAACAGGAGATCGAATTTCAGCGGACAGACGTTGGTGATTTTCAGCGCGTACGCCACCAGCGAACCGGCGGCCGAACCACGTCCGGGGCCAACCGGAATGCCGCGATCGCGCGCGGCCTTGATGAAGTCGTGCGTAATCAGGAAGTAGCCGGCGTATCCGGTGCGCGTGATCACGTCGAGTTCATACGTGAGTCGCTCCCGCACTTCCGGCGAGTACGGATCGCCGTAGCGCTCCTTCGCGCCCGCCTCGGCCAGCTGCACCAGCAGGTCGTTCTCGTTTGTGACGCCCGCGGGCAACGGGAAAGCGGGCAGATAGTATTGCTTCTTGAACTGAACGTCCGTCTCGTCGGCGATCCTGAGCGTGTTTTCCATGACGTCGGGGCGGTCGGGGAAGCGGGCGCGCATCTCGTCGGCGGACTTGAAGTACAAGCCACCGTCGTAATGCATCCGATTCGTATCGTTCAGATCCTTGCCGAGCCCGATGCAAAGCAGCACGTCGTGCGCATCATGATCGCCGGCGGTGAGGAAATGCGCGTCATTGGTGGCGATGACGGGCAGCCCCATTTCCGTGCCAAGCTTGAAGATCTGTTCGTTCAGGCGTGCCTGGCCGCCGGAATCGTGTGCCTGCACCTCGAGGTAGTAGCGGTCCTTGAAGACTTCGGCGTACCATGCGGCAGTGGCGCGCGCTTCCTCCCAGCGGTTGGCCTGCAGGTGGGTTGCCACCTCGCCGGCGAGGCAGGCGGAACTGACTACCAGTCCTTCTGAGTATCTGGCGAGGAGCTCGCGATCGACGCGAGGGCGCGTGTAGAAGCCTTCGGTGTATCCGAGCGACGACAGCTTGATGAGGTTTTGGTAGCCAACGCGGTCCCGCGCGAGTATCACAAGGTGATAGTACGGTCGCAGTCCGGGACCTGGGCGGGCCTTCAGTCGTCTGTCACCGGTGGCGACGTAGGCCTCCATGCCGAGTATGGGGCGAAGACCGGCTTTCCGTGTCTTCTCCTGAAACTCCCATGCGGCGTGCATGTTGCCGTGGTCGGTGATCGCGAGGGCGGGCTGTTCGAGTTCAGCGGCGCGTCGGATCAGGTCCTCGATACGGTTGGCGCCGTCGAGAAGTGAGTACTCGGAGTGGCAATGCAGGTGCACGAAAGACATAGGACCGATAATCTAACTGTGAACGGCAGGCGCAACGGCGTGCCGGCCAGACCTCAGCCCGAGCGTAAGATCATGATGCAGAACAGTTTATATGTCTCGTGGCACCGTCTGGCGCAGGGTACCGCGCTGCTTTCACTCGGTGCGCTCGCGGCGTGCAGCGATGGCGCTGGTTCAAAGGTCGATCCGAATCCCAATCCCGGCTCGACAGTCCCCACTGCGGTCACACTGGATGTTTTCGGGGCGAAGACGGTGATCGGGAGCGGCGGTGTGAAGTTTGTGAATCCGGGCCGGTACGCGGTGCTGCCGCAGTTCGCATCGACGACCGACTTTGCGTCCGGCACGAA
>JANMWU010000287.1:0-2062 GCA_031380785.1 Gemmatimonadaceae bacterium | reverse complement strand
GGCCAGCGCATGATCGGCGCGCACATCGACCGCAGCACTCCGTGACATTCATCGCGCGCCGGCTGTTGCTTGCGATTCCTACGCTGGCCGGTGTGCTGATAGCGGTCTTCCTGTTGTTGTACGTCGCGCCGGGTGATCCCGTGCAGCAGATGGTCGGCGAGCGCGCCGATAGCGTCACCATCGCGCGATTGCGTGCTGAACTGAAGCTCGACGAGCCACTGCCTGTGCAGTTCGTGAGCTACGCCGGCAGCGTGCTGCGCGGAAATCTCGGCCGCAGCTACATCACCGGCCGGCCAATCATGCAAGACATCCGCGAGCGTTTCCCGAAAACAGCGCAGCTCGCGCTCGCAGCGATGACGATCGCGATCCTGCTCGGCATCGGGATTGGCGTCACCGCGGCACTCAAGCCGGCCGGCGCGTTTGACAAGATCCTTATGGGCGCGACGTACCTCGGCATCAGTTTCCCGGTGTTCTGGGTCGGGCTGCTGCTGATTCTGCTGTTCGCGCTGACGCTGAAATGGCTACCGCCAAGCGGCTACGGCGGCGGGTTGGTGCTGATTCTCCCGGCGCTTACACTCGGCTCGCGCAGCATTGCCTATCTGGCACGCGTCACGCGCAGCAGTATGCTCGACGCCATGAGCAGCGATCATGTGCGGACGGCGCGCGCCAAGGGATTGTCGAATGCCGCAGTCGTGTTGCGGCACGGACTTCGTACCGCGTTGATCCCGGTTGTGACCGTGCTGGGGCTGGACGTCGGCAGCTATCTCACCGGCAGTATTCTCACGGAAACGGTGTTTGGATGGCCAGGCCTGGGACGCTACGTGGTAAACGCGATTTCGCGCCGCGACCTTCCGGCGATCCAGGGAACGGTGCTTTTTCTGAGTGTGGTGTTCGTGCTCGTGAATCTGCTCACCGATCTGGCGTACAAGCGGAGCGATCCGCGTGTCGGTTGAACGGTTGGACGCTGGCCCTCCTGCGAGGCACGAATGGCGGATGCGTTGACAGACCTGAGCCGGCAACTCGGCGACCGCTATCTCATCGAACGTGAGCTGGGCCGCGGCGGCATGGGCGCCGTCTACCTGGCGCGGGATCGGCGCCTCGATCGCCCCGTAGCGCTCAAGGTGCTGCCGGAGGAATACGCGTCGCAGCCGGATCTGCGCGAACGCTTCCTGCGCGAGACGCGCATGGCTGCCGGCTTTTCGCACCCCAACATCGTGCCGGTGTTCGCGATTGAAGAGACGGAACATGTACTCGCATTTGCGATGGGCTTTGTCGAGGGCGAATCGGTGGCGGCGCGCGTGGCGCGCGACGGGCCGCTCAATCGCCGCGACGCCGTGCGTCTGCTGCAGGATGTGTCGTACGCGCTGGCGTACGCGCATGGACGTGGCGTGGTACATCGCGACATCAAGCCGGACAACATCATGATCGAGCGTGCGACAGGCCGCGCGCTGGTGATGGACTTCGGCATCGCGCGCGCTATTACGCCCGTGAGCGACAAGCCCGGACTGACGCGCGTTGGCGAAGTGGTCGGCACGCCGGAGTACATGAGCCCCGAACAGGCGGCCGGCGAGTCGGTTGATGGTCGTGCCGATCTCTACTCGCTCGGCCTGGTTGCATGGTTCGCGATGTCGGGACGTACCGCCGTCACCGGCGAGAGCACGCAGCGGATACTGGTGAAGCAGCTCACCGAACCGATTCCGCCACTGGCGTCGGTCCGCTCCGATTTGCCGACATCGCTCTGTGACGTCGTTGACCGCTGCTGTGCGAAGGAGGCGGATGATCGATACGCGACCGCCGAAGCCGTTGTCGAGGCGCTCGACGCCACGCAACTCGCAACACCGGATGTGCCGGTTGCAATGCGGCTGCTGGCGCCGGAGCTGACGGGTGCTGTGCTTCGCGCGGTCGTCGCCGCCGTGCTGCTTACATACGGCGCAGTCAGCATCGTGCGCAACAGCAATGGCAACGTCTTCTCACTCGGTGTCATCGCGGCGGCGATGTCATGGGTGAGCACGTTGTCCGGGCTGCGTGAGATCCGCCGACTTCGCGGTTCCGGCTACTCGGT
>JANMWU010000605.1:0-3652 GCA_031380785.1 Gemmatimonadaceae bacterium | reverse complement strand
TGCGTGGATCGCGCGCGACCATTGCGCCCTCGAATCAGAGTGTTCACTCAGCGGCGAGTGTCAGCCTCTTTCGGTGCTGCGGCAGGCGGGGACAATCTGCTGCGGCGTCGATTCTGTCAATCCTGTGGCGACACCACCACGCTTCTGCCGCAGCGCACTGATGCGCACGAATGTTCGCTTCGAGCGAACGCAGCAATGCACAATGCATCAGTGTGCAACGCGCTCAATTTCAGAATGCTTGTGCACGCTCAGTTCGCGACGCAATCGTCTCGTTCAGCCTGCAACGCATGTAGCACCGAGCCACAACCGACCCCTGCATTGCCAGCAGTGCGCGCTGGCCGAGAGCGAACGGTGAATGTCGTCGTCATGATCTCGCGCAGGCCGAACGCGGCGCGTGCGACTGAGACGCTTCCATACACCGCGCGACGATTGCGCAGGAGACTTCCATGCCCGTCACGATCCCGGAACTCACAATCCGCGCCACTGTCACGGCGAACGAAATCATTCCGCCCGGCAGCGCCATCGAACTCGAGCTGCCGGATCCCGTGGATCCGCAGTCTGCGCAGGCGGCAATCTGTGTGCGGCAAGGCTGTGCGCAGGTGCCCGTGACGATCACGCTCGCGAAACGTGGGCGCACTATCCGGATACAGCTGGATGCGGCCACCGTCGGCGGATGTGTGCTGACGGTGAAGGAACTGCTGAGTGCCAAGGCAGAACGTCTCGCCTCGCAGTTCGTGCTGCCCTTCTCAGTGATTCAGATCTCCGGAAAGTTGCCGCCGGAACTGCGCGTCGAACACACGGCACGGCTGTTCTTCGGTGAGCTGGGTGTTGAGCGTCTCGCGCCAGGTCAGCTCACACGCGGTGGCCACGTGGACGCAATCAAGGCAGTGAATCGCAAGGACGGCACGCCGGTGGAGCTGGCCTTCAACGATCGCGGCGAAACGGTGGATCTGGCGGCGATGTATGCAGAGATCGACAAGCGGCGCGCGGCGAAGTTCGGACGCCTGCACGAGACGCTCTTCGACCGCATCGCCAATGCGAAGGATGACGAGAGATTTCCGGTGATCGTCTGGCCGCGCATCGCGCTGCCGCCGGCGCCGTACGAGAAGTCCGCGGACCGGCGCGTGGCGGAACCGCCGGACGGCGAACGCAAAGTGGCGGAACTCGTGCGCCGTGCGGCCATGGAGCTGCGTGACGCGCTGCAGAAAGCGAAGGTTCAGCTGGCAAAGCACGACCGAGCGACAGCCGCGGATGACGGTGTGCCACTGGTACGCGCGATTGCGACGGTGACGCAGCTGCGCGAGCTGGCGCGGAACGCCGCCGTGGGTGTTGTCATGTTCGACGACACTTCCGCCATCAATGACCTCGGCGACTCGATCGCGGTCGCACGATCCGATCGCGCGCACCTGGCAGGATTCGACGGCAGCGGCGTGCGGGTGGCGGTATGGGAAGACGGGCCGAGTGAACTGAAAAATCTGTCATTCGTCGGTCGATTCAACGCGTCACCGACTGCGAGCAATCATGCTCGCCTCACTTCGGCGGTGGTCAAGAACATCGAGGTGAACAGACCGCACGGCCATGCGCCCGATTGCGATCTTTTTTCGGCCAACAGTGGCGACGTTGCAGCGCTGCGCTGGGCGGTGCGCGATCAGCATTGCACCGTGATCAGTCAAAGCTTTCACCGAGGCACGGAACCGGGTGGATCGGGCCTGCAGGCCGACGATCTGCTGAAGGACTGGCTGGCGCTGCGCTGGCCGTTTCCGACGATCGTGCAGGCGGCGGGAAATTTCTGGTCCACCGATCCCGATGGCATCATGCCGCCGGAAAGCGAATTCGTGAATCACAAGGGATTCAATTCGCTGGCGATCGGCAATCACGATGACACGGCTGGCGCGATGTCGGGCGACTCGGTGTTTCGCAATCCGACGTCGTCGCACGGCGATCGCGAACTGCCGGAACTGGCTGCGAACGGCACCGGTGTTGCCGCGAACGATCAGCTGATGTCCGGTACGAGCTTCGCCGCGCCGGCGACTGCGGGGGTGACCGCGCTGCTGCAGGATGTGGACACCGTGCTCTGTTCGTGGCCGGAAGGCTGCCGCGCAATCCTGCTGGCCACGGCGGGGCGCAACGTGAGTGACGGGACATGGTGGCATGATGTCAGTAATCGCGTTGATGGGCGTGATGGCGCTGGCGCGGTGGACGCGCAGGCGGGGGTCTGGGTGGCGCAGCAGCGTCGTTTCCGGGACGCTCCGGCCACGCGACGCGGGTGGGATGTTGGCACGCTGTCATCGGCGTCGTTCGGCAGCGACCGGCTGGCCACGTTCCGCTATCGGGTATCGGTGCCGCCGTTAATGTTTTTCCCGACTGTGAAGGTGGCGCTGGCCTGGGACAGCGCGGTGACGTCATCCGGCGACAACGCGACGGCATCAACGCTGTCGGTCGACTTCGATCTCATCGTGCGCGACAGTCGCGGCACGCAGGTGGCGGTGGCTGCGAGTTGGGACAACAGCTACGAAGTGGCGGAGTTTTCGGCGCAGCCGGGCGAGGCGTATGAGATCATCATCCGGCGGTGGTCGGGGACTGACAATGTCTGGTACGGCGTGGCGTGGAACGTGACAGGCGTTTCGCTGTTCACGCCATTTCCGTTTCCGGTGGTGTTCGAGAGCTGAATCGTGTCTCGCGCCCGCGCGCCTCGGCGTGAGACGCAGATCTGCCGCGAGACGCAGGCGCGCGCGCGTCTACTTCGACCGGCGCAGAAACTGCTCGACCGCCGGCCAGACAATCTCGGGTCGTTCGGCGTAGGTGAAGTGCGCGGCGCGCGGCACTTTCACCAGCGTTGCATGTGGGAGTGATTTGACCCACTCCTCGACCAGGTCCATCGGAATCGACTCTTCCACGCCGTGCACGACCAGTGTTGGCGCCGGAACGCCTTTGAGTGCGGCGCGCAGATCCCAGTCGCCGTACGAACTCATCACCGCGCTGTTGGTGCGTGTGAGTCCATAGCGAATGCCGCGCACGTCGGACGCACACAGGTCGGCGTGAATCATTGACGGTGATTTATCCGGTTCGGCCAGGCGCGGACGCATCGCGAGCGACCAGTAATCGCGACAGGCCTGCCGCACCGCCTGCTCACCCTGCGTCGTGTCACTCAGCCGGCGATTGGCGTCGGCCAGGTCGCGGCGCTGAGTCGAGTCGAGTTTCGTCGCCATGCTTTTACTGAAGCGCTGCCAGAAGTCACCCTTGCGCGGTGGCACCGGTCCGAAAAACACCATTCGGCTCACCACATCGGGATGCGCGATCGCATACGTGGCCGCAAGCAACGGTCCGTATGAGTGCGCCACGAGCGTCACCCGGGCCAGTCCGAAGTGGGTGCGCACGGCGTCCAGATCGCGGACCTGCTGTGTGGCATTCAGCGTGCTGCTGTCGCGCGGGAGCGTCGATCGGCCAGCACCGCGCTGATCGTAGAAAATGACAGTGTGACTGCGTGCCAGCGGGAGAAAATCGGCGTAGATGCTTTCGAGATCAACGCCTGGCCCGCCGTGAATCGCGATGATCGTATCGGACGCGGTTCCGACGGCGCGGAAGAAGAGTCTCGCCGAATCCGGTGTGATGACGAACCCCTCGCGTGCGCGCGGCCGCTGCGCGTGAGCAG
>JANMWU010000589.1:0-2906 GCA_031380785.1 Gemmatimonadaceae bacterium | reverse complement strand
CACGGCGATGTGCCGGTGCGCCTATGGCAACGGACGATGGGACCGGTTGTCGGAAGCCTGGCGCGGCACGCATCCGACCTCGCATGCCGACGCCGATGTGCGCAGGCTGGTCGAGCTGTCAGAGTTGGTGCTCGATGGCATCGTCGAGGTACTGCTGTATCGCAGGTACCACGCGTTCGGTGATCGCGCACTGGTCGAGCTGGTGGATCCGCAACGCGTGTCACCAACGGCGCTCGACGCGCTCGAACGCGATGTGGGCAGTGGCGGATTCCACTCCCGACACTGGGTCTGGGACGAGGCAATCCGGCTGCTCGCGCTGACGTCATACCGCACCACTCGCGACGCCAAATCGCTGCGCGAGGGCGTCCTGCAGCAGGATACTGTCATGCGCCGGCTCGGAATCCGGCGTGCCGCCTGAAACAAACTTCATCACGGAGCATGCACGCATGTCACCCTTACTCACCGGCAGCTCGATCGTTATTCCGCCTGCCAAGCAGCCTATCCCGCCGGCGTACGTCGGCTTGCCGGATTCCGCGACGTTTGCGCGTCTCGCGTCACGCCCGGACCGGATTGAACCAGAGGCGCTGGCGTTCTTCACCGAGTGGTTGATCGGCAGCGGAACGGGCGTGCGCGCGAACGACGGCCGCATGATACCCGGTCCGGATTTTCGGCCGATCGGATCCTCCCTGCTGTTCGACCGCCCGCCGCGCACCGCGCCGCGCGCGTCAGCAGTCACAGCTTCGACGAGCAGTGCGGATAATCCAACGAAAAAACCGACTACCTGAACCGATCGCGCGCTGATACCACCGTCACGCACATCATCGTGTCCCGCTGCAACCTGGAGCTGCAATGTTTGTCCAACTCGCCACCGCTCTCACGCCACTCTTCCCAACCCCCGAGGACGCTGCGCAGTCGGTGTTGAGTGGATTCAATTCGACGCAGCTCGCGGACTATCTCGAGCAGTACTGGCGCGTCGCGGCCGTCGCGTTACGCCCCAGCTATCAGGCGGCAATCGACGTGAATGGCGCCGACCTCGCGGCCATGGCACGCTTCGACACCCTGGAACCAGTCATCCCGCCGGTGCCTCCGCTGCCGCTGCCCGGACCGGGCGGCATCGTCAATGGTCCCGAAGCGTTCCACCATCTCGTGTATGCGTACCTGCTCGAGAATACGAAGATGGTCGAGATCTTCCGGCGCGTCCTGTTCGAGTTCTCACACGGCGAGCGGCTGTCGCTGGGCAGTCAGGTCACGCAGCGCTGGGCGCAACTGACCGAAGAGCTGTTCTTCACGCATCCGCGCGCTTATTCGATCCGCGGCGTGACGAGCGATATCCGCTCGCGCCATGAAGCGGTGCGCCGGAACACGTATCATCGGCTGCTCGGCTTCGATCTGAATCATGGACAGGACGATGGATCGCCGTATCCGTACACGCGTTCCGACGTTGCCAATCGTGATTTCGCGCAGCTCTTTGAAGCGCTGTTGCGTGAGGTGTGGATCGGCGTGAAGAATCGCAGCAACTTCGTTGGTGAGGATGCCACGGATGACAATGCAATCGACACGCTGCTCCGGCGCCTGCGTGAAATGCTGCTCGCGCGCCGGCTGGGCGGTGCGCTGACACGGGAGGAGTTCGACGCGGTGGCGATGCTGTCGTGGTTCCATCTCACCCTCCTGTTCAACACCGCGATCACTGATGATCTGCGCGCCGGCGCCGCCGGACCAACGGACCGTCTGCGGCTGATTGGCCAGAAGGTCGGCATCGCTCCCCACTCGCGTACCGACGCGTTTCTGCAGCTGGCACAGCCGATGTCGATCATTCTTCGTGCGGTCGAACTGAATGCGATTCCATCGTCCACGGCACTGTACAACGGGCCATACGCCGCCGATATGCTCACGATCATCACCCAGTGGTCGATCGCTACCGGCCAGAATCTGAAGGATCCGACGATGCGACTGTCGGTGACCGATGCCGTGACGCGGCCCATTCAGGCGGCAACCAACGGCCAGTCGCGTCTCGGCGCGTTCATGAACGTCTGATCGGCGAAATCACCGTCGTCCACCGCGCTCAGTGCCGGGAGGCGTGTCATGATCGACCGGGAAGATCCAGCAGCGGAGTATTCGCCGTTTGTCGCATTGCCGTCGCAACGCGGCAGGCGTCACGCAGCCATGCCATTCGTTGAACAGCAGCACAGTGACGCCTTCGAGAGTCTGGAGCATCCGGACCTGCCCGCGACCGAAGATGTGGAAGCGAAGCACTACGACTGCACGACGTCGGGCGATGGCATTCACGGCGCCGATGATCGTGTCGCCGTGTCGAATACCGCGGAGATCCCGTGCCGATGGATCTGCCAGCTCTTCATCCGAAGCCGCACCTCCGAGGGGACAATCGTCGAGAGTGGTGCGACGGGAGTGTTGATCTCGCCGCGACACGTGCTCACCGTGGCGCATGCGATCTGCGGATCAAGCCGCAACAGCCGCAATCAGCTGGTCACCACCGACGCGTTCGATGTGCGCGTCACTCCGGCACGGGATGGAGGAGACCGGCCGTTCGGCACCGTCGGCGCGACGCTGCCAGCGATGCTGCCGGCGCAATGGTCGCAACGCGCGATGCCGCCACACTATGACTATGCCGTGCTGACACTGGACAAGCGAATCGGCGACGAGATGTTCAAGCGGCTTGGCGGCGCGAAGCTGTGCTATTGGGGATCGCTCACCTGTGGTCATAGGTCACTCGCGGCACGCGTTCCACCGGAGAGCCTTGAAGGCGTCACTGCCTTCACGGCCGGCTACCCGAAAGACCGCGGCAACGCGGAGTCACTGTTCCGCACATCAGGTGTGCTGTCGAGTGTGCGTCCGACGCAACGTCTCATGCTCTACAGTGCCGACGCCTGTCAGGGCCAGAGTGGATC
>JANMWU010000588.1:0-4233 GCA_031380785.1 Gemmatimonadaceae bacterium | reverse complement strand
GAATGACCGAGTTGCGTCGCCGTGTCGAGGCTCCTGCTCCAGTCTGCGGTGAGTGTGGCGGGGCTGATATGTGCCGACGGTGCCTTCAATCCTTCGGCGGCCAGTGAACTGCGCACCTGCTGCGTGGTGCGTCCGAAGTTGTCGAACGACCACAGGAGTTCAACGTCCGAATATCCGGCGGCGCGCACGGCTGCCAGCGTGCGTTCGGGATCGGCGCGCATTGCCTTGCGAACCGAATAGAGCTCGAGTCCGAAGCGTGACAGCTTCGCAGGTCCGGCGGAGCTGGCGAGACGGCGAGCGGCGCTCGCTCGCGGGACGCCAAGTGCTGCACCGGCTGAGAGGGCTCCAACGGTCTGCAGAAAGGCGCGGCGTTTCATGACGGTGAGAGCTGAGGTGTCACGGCTCATCGATCGGAGGCGCTGAAACTTATCTGACGGTCGTCGCGAGCGGTGGCGCACTCGCCGGCGGATGCCGATGGTGCGTCGCCTGCTCAAAGCCGTAGGCCAGCGTGATCAATTTCCCTTCGCTCCACGGCCGCCCGAAGAACGTCATGCCGGCTGGCAGCACCACCCGCGTGTATCCCATCGGCACGGTGATGGCGGGGAAGCCGGTGGTCGGCGAGAAAAGCTGGCTGTTGTCACCGTGTGGCGTGTTGAGATCGCCGATGAGGCGCGGCGGATTGCTCCACGTCGGATACACCAGCGCATCGAGATGCAGTGAGTCCATCAGCTGCACCACCGCAATGCGCAGCCGCACCCGCATTGCCTCGCGCGCGATGCACGCCGCACTCGCTTCTGGCGGTACGCTGACGGTATCAGCGGCCTGAAGTCGTGCCTGCGCAGTCGGGTGGTAGTTGCCGCTTTTCAGCACGGCGGCGACCGTTGTCACTGGCGCATTTTCGCCGCGCGCGGCGAAGTATCGTTCGAGATCGAACCTGAAGGGATTGCAGCCGCCAACCACCGGCAAGCCGCCCGCACCGACGACGCGCAACAGCGCCGGCAGGGAGTCGATGCCCGCCGAATCAACAATGATCGCGCCCTGCACTTTCATGGCACCCAGTGCGCGCGTGAACACCGTCACCACTTCACTGTCGGTGGTCGGACGTTCGTACGCCTGTCGCAGCACGCCGATGCGTGCGCCTCTGAGACCACCGGGCACCACGAAGCTGTTGTAGTCAGCCTCGCGATGTCCGCGACTCCCCGCCGTCACCGAGTCCGCCGGATCTTCGCCAGCCACAACCTGAAACACCGCCACCGCGTCGGCCACACTTCTCGCCATCGGACCGGCGATGTCAGCGCCGTTGCTCAGCGGCACCACGCCCGCGCGTGAGGTCAGGCCCATCGTCGAGCGAATGCCAACCAGCGCCTGATGCGCTGACGGGCCACGAATGGAGTTGCCGGTATCGCTGCCAAGTCCCACTTCGCCTTCGTTGGCGGCAACGGCGGCGGCAGTGCCACCGCTCGATCCCGCCGTGACACGATCGAGCGCGTACGGATTCTTTGTGTATCCCGGCAGAATCGAACTGACGGTTTCGTACGGCGTGAACGCCCACTCGGCGAGATTGCTTTTGGCCAGGACAATCGCGCCCGCTGCGCGCACGCGTGCCACCATGGTTGCGTCACGGGTCGGGATCCAGCCCCTGAGCGCCAGCGATCCGGCAGTCGTCTGCAGATCGTGCGTCTCGAAGTTGTCCTTCACGATCATCGGAATGCAGTGCAGCGCGCCGATCGGTCCCGCCGCGGCGTAGCGCCGGTCGAGTGAGTCGGCGATGGCGAGCGCTTTCGGATCGAGCGTGATCAGGGCATTGATCGCGGGACCGCGCTTGTCGTATGCGGAGATGCGATCGAGATAGCGCTGCACCAGCTGATGGCAGGTCAGCGACTTGTTGCGGAACGCGCGCCGGATGTCGGCAATCGTCGTCTCCTCGACGCGAAAGCGCAACGGCGGCTGGGCAACGAGGCCGCGCGGCATAGCGCCCGCGGCGAGAGTGACGGCGAGGATAACTCGGGATAGGCGCATGTGTCTAGTTAGCACGGCAGCGCATTGCTGGAAAGCGCTGCCGCGCATCGCCGCAATTCCATCACTCGCCAGACGGGCGCGTCAAGCGGGGTCAACCACCTCAGCAACCATGAACTCGGAGGAATGACGGTCGGCGCAACGAGTCGCCGTAAAGCGAAGTGGCGCCGCCGGACCGCGCTCCATCGCCGCAATCGTTTCCTTCCATCCTGCGAGTCAGCCGACCATGCGCATTCGAGTCCTGCCACGGCTTGCGGCGATGCTCACGACCACCGCACTGGTCGCCTGCGGTGGCGGCGGAGGTGACGTGGTGAATCCGCCGGGCGGCGGCGTCACCGGATCGTTCGTGGTGACACTCTCCACGCCGACGCTGACGCTCGCGCCAGGTGCGACACAGACGATTATCGTCACGGTCACGCGCACGGGCGGCTTCACGGGAGCGGTTGCGCTGACTGCGGCGCCGCTACCGGCAAACGTGACGGCGACACTCGCGCCCGCGTCGCTCGCCTCGGGTGTCACCACCAGCACACTGACCTTGATCGCCGGCGCTGCCGCAGTCAACGGCGTCTCCGCCATTACCGTGACCGGCACTGCGACCGGCATTTCGAATCAGTCGGCAGGATTGCAATTCACGATTGCGACGCCGGTGCAGGGGCCGGCGTCGTTCACCATCGCGCCGAGCGTCACGGGATTTATCTCGCCGCCGGCGGCGACGCTGGCGCACATCCCGACCATCGGCATCACACGCGATGCGGGATATACCGGCGCAATCACGTTTTCAGTGACAGGGCTTCCGCCGACCGTTTTCGCGGGTGTGACGCCGTCGACAACCAGCGGCAGTTCGGTGTCGATGGCCATTGTGAACCTGGGTGGGCCAGCGGGCACGTATACGGCCACCATTCGCGCGGTGGGCGCAAGCGGCGGTGGTGAGCGCACGGCAACGGTGCAGATCCTGGTGGGGCCGCCGACGACCGGCAACATCACCTGGCGCATTTGCTCCAGTGCACCGCGCTACCCGTCGTATTTCGTGGCGGTAAAGGACGGCAGCGGAGCGTGGTCGCGCGTCATCCCCGGCAACGACGGCACGACGTATTCGTTCAACGTCCTGCAGCCGACAGGATCGGTGGCATGGGTGACGATCGATTCGGGCGTTGCGCGGACGACGGTCTACAATGCGACGCAAGCGGAACTGACGGCGCTCGCCGCAAGCGATTGCACGCTGTATCAGAATTCCAGCACGCGCACAGTGAACGGCACGGTGACGGGTCTCGCGACGTCACAGCAATCGCTGCTCGGCATGGGCTGGTGGTTTGGCTCAACCATCAATCCCGCAAGCGGCACGGTGTCGAACTATTCACTGCTGAATCAGCCGAGTGGCAACCTCGATCTGCTTGCGTTCAGGGCGACAACTGACGCGACTCTGGCGACAACGACCGATCGTATGATCATTCGTCGCGGACTCAATCCGGCCTCGGGTGGAAGCAACGCGTTGCTCGATTTCAACTCCGCCGAGGCGGTGAACACCACTGCGTCGACGTGGACCGTGAACAACGCCGGCGGTCAGACGTTTGGCACGACGGAGACGTTCACGACGGTCGGTGGATCCACCGGTCAGCTGACGCCGGGATCAGGTATCGATCGCGCGCCCAACGCGCGCACGATCAACGGCGTGCCGCTGGCGCAAAGCCAGGTCGGAGATCTGCATCAGGTGGTGTTCACCATCGGCACCATCACGCCGCAGCACGCGTCGCGCCAGATCATTGTCTACGCGCGCACAATCGCCGATCGCAGCATTGCATTCGGTCCGGTGATGCCGGCACCGACAATCAGCAGTGTCTCCGTGATCGGTGCGGCGATGCTGCGCGCGCAGGGCACGGTGCCCACCGAGTACAACAACGGTGTGTCATTGGAAGTGAAGTCCACCGGCGCCTTCGCACGGTTTGCGACGGTGCACACCACGCGCGGATTCCCTGGTGGATCGGGCACGTATGATGTGCGCATGCCGGATCTGACGCAGGTGTTCGGATGGGATAGGAACTGGAGTCTGCGGCCCGGCGATCTCACCAACTGGTGGGTGTCCGGTGGCGGCCCGATTCTCGACTACTTCGACGTGCGCTACATCTTCGCTTCGACGCAGCGCGCGTGGACAGGCACGTTGCCGGGCATTACACCGCCGGCGGATGGGAATGTGTTTCTGTTCGGGCGCGCGGCGGGTTC
>JANMWU010000244.1:0-3523 GCA_031380785.1 Gemmatimonadaceae bacterium | reverse complement strand
TCCACTGTCGGTACGCCGTTGGACAGACCCACAAACATCTCGTATCTCTGCCCGCCGATGATGAACCTCCGCGTGCGCCTCAGCGGAACCAGCGCCACGATCATGGTGGACAACGACGGCCCGTTTACGTTGCCGCAGGTTACTGAACGCGCTGACTACTCGGTGTACTCCGACGGCCTGCACGTACTGCAGATCGCTGGCGACAATGCGTCGTATGGGACGGGCCGCAGGTTGCGCGAGTGTTCGCGAAACTGAGCGCGCGTCAGCACATGATGGCATTCCACGCCCATCGGTCCGGGTCGGACATCACCGCCGCACACGGTCAGTTCAGCTCACGTTCACAGTCGCCCGACGTGGAGCAGTGCTCCTCACTGCGGCGCTTGGTTCGCGTACGACTCGAGAAACCCGCAGCGCGTGCACCTGAAGGTCTGCACCGCGAAATGTTCCTTGCCCTTCGTCTTCAGTCCAAACCAGAAGCTGCGTTCCGGGGGGCCCTCCAGCCACTCGGGTACCTTCATTTCGCCGGCGTGCCCTTTGTCGATCACGAGGCCCAGCTCCATAGGGCCCTGACACCGCGGACATGTGGGAATGCCTGACGACACGTATTCTCCTGAAGTTGGAATGCGAGTACGGCGAGAAGGCTGAACACTGCGCGCATACATTAGCGCTGGCAAGTTGCTGTCGCCCTGCGTCGAACACTGGTTGGCGTGCCCGCTCTCAGCGCTGTCGACTGCAATCCTGACCTCGCACTTGTCGCACGCTCAGAACGCGAACCCGATATTCACGCGCGCGGTCGGGATCACCGACGAGTTGAACGGGTCGATGTAGCGCTGCTCGCCGAACGCCCGCTTCACGCCGCCGCCAAGGACGATCACGAAACGATGCCTGGGGCCCAGCAGCCATTGATAGCTGAGTTCTGTGCCGGCCGTGGCGCGCGTGACACGCTCCTGTGATGTGCCCGGACCAATCACGATCGTCTGACTGCCGCTCTGCGGCGTGCCGTACACATAATACTCCGACCGCGCGGTTGCGAAGCCGATCGTGGCGCCGATGGAAAACCCTTGCAGCACTTTCTCGTTCGGGTAGTAGCGCACGTTGGCTTCAAGGGAGCCGTAGTGATTGAAGTCGCCGTTGCCGGCCAGGCTACCGGCCGCACCGACCGACACCGATCGCGACACGGCGTGCTCGATATCGGCGGTGAAGTACGCCGCAATGACCGCGAATGGATTAAGCGTCACCACGGTGTGCCGCGGAGGCGCTTTCGCTGCGTGAGATGTCGTATCGGCTGACTGCGCGCGAAGTACCGTGGCGCAGCATAGTGCGACCGCAACAACGAAACGTTTCTGGAGCATTGTGAACACCATTGTGAACATTCTGGAATTTAAGGGCGGCGGCCACATCGACGATAGGCGCAGGTGCGTACCAGAGCAAGTGGCCCCCGTGCAGTACCGCACCAGCGCTGCACGCGTCACACCGCTGACACGCGCGCTCCCTACACCCCGCCTTCGAACCCAAGCTGTCGCCACGCCTCGTACACGACAATCGCCACGGTGTTCGACAGATTCAGGCTGCGACGCGCCGCAAGCATCGGCAACCTGACACGCATTCCAGCCTCAAACGCAGTCAACATCGCGTCGGTAAGTCCGGTCGATTCGGGCCCGAACACAAACACGTCGCCGGCCGCGTACGTCAGGTCGGAGTAGCGCGTCGTCCCGCGCGCTGAGAATGCGAAATACCTGCGCGTATCTCCCAGCGCCGCGCGACAGGCGCCCCACTCCGCATGAATCGTCACCTCGGCCAGGTCGCGATAGTCGAGACCCGCCCGTTCCAGCTGTCGATCCTCGAAGTTGAAACCGAGCGGTTCGATCAGATGCAGCCGCGCACCGGTGTTCGCACACAACCGGATGACGTTGCCGGTGTTGGGCGGAATCTCAGGCTGGAAAAGAACGATGTCGAACACGATGCGAACGGGACAGGCGTGAATGTGCAGCGCGAACGCAGCTGGCGCGGCGCAAATGCCGGCGGATCAGTCCTCCACCGTGAATCAGCCCAGGTTCTCCTGAATGAAGCGCGGGCTCAGATGCACATCGAGCTGCACCAGCGGCACTTCCCCGGTATTGGTAAAGCCATGCACTTCGCCCGCCTTGATCACGAGAATATCGCCATGACTGCTGGTTCAGTCTGGGTCGTTCCAGCCACCCACCGATTCCGTGAGACGCACCGCGCGCTCCGGACCCCAGCTGCCTTTCGGGTACAGCAACGGCTCGTCCTCCACTGAATCGAGCAGCGGATCAACGACGCACCACGCCGCTTCCACCGCGTCCTGACGCGCGAAGAGCGTTGCGTCACCGTGCATCGCGTCGCCCAGCAAACGTTCGTACGGTCCCATCTCGTCAGCCGCGGGCGCGCGCTGCACTGACAACTCCGTATTCTGTCCCACCATCCCGTCGCCGGGCCGTTTCGCGCGCGCGCCAATCGTGATCGAGACATCCGGCCCAAGCCTGAACCGAACAAAGTTGCCCATGGAAGCGCGCGGTTCCTTGAACACAACCTGCGGCGGTTGAGTCAGTTCGACGATCACTTCAGTTGTCGACGTGGCGAGATGCTTGCCGGCGCGGATGTAGAACGGCACGCCCGACCACCGCCAGCTGTCCACATGCACCGTCACAGCCGCAAACGTCGGCACGCGCGAATCCGCCGCCACTCCGTCTTCGCTGCGATATCCATCGTATTGACCCAGCACCGCCTCATTCGCCACCAGTGGTCGGATGCTGCGCATGATTTTCGCCTGCTCATCGCGGAACGCTTCGGCATACGCGCCGGTCGGCGGTTCCATGGCCAGAAATCCGACCACCTGCAGCAGATGATTCTGCACCACATCGCGCACAACGCCCGTCTCTTCGTAGAACTTGCCTCGACCCGACACGCCAAACGTCTCGGCCATCGTGATCTGCACATTCTCTACGTAGTTGCGATTCCAGACCGGCTCGAGAAAGGCGTTCGCAAAGCGGAAGTACAACAGATTCTGCACCGCCTCTTTACCGAGGTAGTGATCGATGCGGAAGATCTGCGCTTCGTCAAAGCTCGCGTGCAGCAGCTTGTTCAGGGCCACGGCCGACGCATAGTCGCGACCGAATGGCTTCTCGAGAATCAGCCGCGTGCCGGCAGCAGACGGACAGGCGGCAAGCCCTTCAACGACAGTCGGGAAAAGCGACGGCGGAATGGCGAAGTAGCAGAGCGGTCGCGTGGCCGCGCCAAGTGCTGCGGCAAGACGGGCGAATGTATCAGGTGCGGCGTAATCTCCCCTGAGGTAGGTGAGCCGCGCGGCGAGCGTCGCAAACGCGCTCTCATCCACGCCACCGCCGTACTCGGTGATGCTGGCGCGCGCACGTTCGATGATCTGCGCGCTGGTGAAATCGCTGTTGGCAACGCCGATCACCGGAATATTGAGAACGCCGCGCCGGGCCATCGCATGCAGTGCGGGGAAGATCTTCTTGTAGGCCAGATCGCCGGAGATGCCGAA
>JANMWU010000510.1:0-2610 GCA_031380785.1 Gemmatimonadaceae bacterium | reverse complement strand
AGGCGGCGCTGCTCGTGCCGTCGGCGGCCGTCGTTCCGGATGGCGATGCGTATCGCGTGTACGTCGTTGATTCAGCGAACGTGGCGCGCGCGCGCACGGTGGAAATCGGCGCGCGGCGTGATTCGCGCACCGAGATCACATCTGGGCTCAAGGTTGGCGAAAGGATTGTGACCGACGGCGCATACCAGGTGGACGATGGTGTGCACATCGTTGTGAAGCCGAAGTGATGGACGACGGCACATCCAGCGCCGCTGAAACCGGGGGCGGCCTGTTCACGTTGCTCGCGGCGCAGCGCCGCTTTGTCCTGCTGACAGTCAGTCTGCTGTCCGCAGCCGGAATCTGGGCGGCCATCAGGCTTCCCAGCTCGATCTACCCGGAGCTGAATTTCTCCCGTATCGCCATCGTCGTTGTAGGAAGTACGCTCGGCGCGCGGCAACAGGTGTTCAGCGTCACGCGGCCCATCGAAGAGGCGGTGAGCGTGGTGCCGGGCGTCACGCGCGTCACGTCGCGTTCGATCCGCGGCGGCAGCGAAATCAACGTCACCATGCTGCCGTCGGTCGACATGCAGATTGCGCTGCAGCAGGTCCAGGCGCGCGTGAATGCGGTGCGCGGCGATCTGCCGCCGACGGTCGATCTGCAGGTCGAGCGGTTGACGCCGTCGGTGTTCCCGATCATCAGCTACAATCTTGAAGGTGGTGACGCGGCGACGTTGTATGACATCGCGCGTTTCCAGATTGGACCGGTGTTTGCGCGCGTGCCTGGTGTCGGCCGCGTGGATGTGCAGGGGAGCAGCGTGCGCGAACTGGAAGTTGTGGCCGATCCGGCCAGGCTGGCGCAGGTCGGTCTGAGCTACGACGATCTCGCCAGCGCGATCCGACAGGCCACCAGTGTGAGCGCAGTCGGTCGCGTGGCACGCGATTACAAGCAGTATCTGATCGTCACGCAGAGCGAAGCGCGCGCGCCGGATGACATCGCCAGTGTGTCCATCGGCCCCGGGTTGCGTGTGCGTGATGTGGCGACGGTCACGCTTGGCCGTGAGGATCGCGTACGACTGGTTGCGGGCGATGGTCGACCGGCCGCGCTGCTCAGCATCACGCGCCAGCAGGGTGGCAACACCTTACGCATGGCCGACAGCATCGACGCGCTGGCGACGCAGTTCTCAAAGACGCTGCCGTCGGGTGTTGTTCTGAAGCCGGTGTACGATCAGGCCGTGCTGGTGCGTGCTGCTGTCGCGTCGGTACGTGACGCGATACTGATCGGTGCCGCGCTGGCTGTCGTCGTGCTGCTGGCCTTCCTGCGCAACTGGCGCGTGACGGCGATCAGTGCATCGGTCATTCCGCTCACGCTCGCCATCACGATCTGGCTGATGTCACTGTTCGGCCAGACCTTCAACCTGATGACGCTCGGCGCGCTGGCGATCGCCATCGGTCTCGTGATCGACGACGCCGTGGTGGTGACGGAAAATATCGTTCGCCACCTCGGCTTCACGCCCGATCGTGCGATGGCTATTCGCAACGCGGTGCAGGAGCTGCTCTGGCCGGTCACGACGTCCACCATCACGACCGTCGTGGTGTTCGCGCCGCTGCGATTGCTGGAAGGTGTGGTCGGTCAGTTCTTCGCATCGCTGTCGATGACGCTCACGATCGCGGTGCTGGTGTCATTGGTACTTGCCTTCACGGTGATCCCGCTGCTCTGCTCGGCGTTGCTGAGGGGCGGGGAATCTACGGATCATCGGTCTGGTCGCATTGAGCGCTGGTACGATCGTGCACTCGATGGAGTGTTGCATCATCGTGCATTGGTCGGTGCGGCGGTGGTGCTGCTCGCAGTTGGTGGTGTCGTTGCGTATCGATTCACCGGCACCGGTTTCCTGCCGGAGATGGACGAAGGCGCGTTTGTGCTCGACTACTGGACGCCCGGCGGCACAGCGCTCGACGAGACCGATCGGATGATCAACAAGGTCGAGCTCCTGCTGCGTCGGACGCCGGAGATCGCCGCCACATCGCGGCGCACCGGCGCCGAGCTTGGCCCCTTCGCGACCGAACAGAATCGCGGTGACATGGTGGTGCGCCTCAAGCGCGAACGTGATGTGTCGACGCAGGATGTCATCGGTCATGTGCGCGATTCGATTGCGCACACCATGCCGCGGCTGCGCATCGAGTTCGTGCAGATTCTCTCCGACGTCATCAATGATCTGGCCGGCGCGGCGAAGCCAGTCGAGATCAAGCTGTTCGGCCCGGACTTGATAGCGCTCGAGGCGTACGGCAAGGCGCTCGCGACTGACATGAGCAAAGTCGACGGCCTCGAAGATTTCTACAACGGCAACGCTGAGCCGAGTGCCGAGCTGGCGATGGCGATCGATCGCGTCGAGTCGGCGCGACTCGGCATGACTCCGGCGCAAGTCGCGGCCAGCGCCAGCGGCGCATTGCTCGGCGTCGCCGCCGGCGAGCTCCGGCTCGACGACCGGGCGATCAAGGTTCGGGTGCGCGCGCCTGATGCGGTGCGATTTGACGCAGCCGCGTTGGCGTCACTGCCGGTGATCACGGCCGCCGGTCGTGCCGCCACGCCGCTCGGTGCCGTCGCCACTTTTACGCCGCAGAATACGCGGGCCGA
>JANMWU010000508.1:0-2682 GCA_031380785.1 Gemmatimonadaceae bacterium | reverse complement strand
CCGTGTCCGCGGCCGATGTCGATGCCGCGACGGATTTCGGGGCAGGATGGCAGCTGCATATGGCAGCAATCAGGCAAATGGTGCGCGTGACACTGCGCATGGCGGCTCCGTCGTAAGGGTGAGCCACGATCGTAGCGCTGGCGTCGTGAGATTGCGCGCCGGTTTCGGACTTGCAATCCGTGCGGCACACAACTCATCTGATCGCGCGTCACGCGACCGCGGCCCGAGTGTTGCACTGAAATGGCTGGTGCCCGGCTGGGCAAGATCTGCCGAGTGCCTCGCTGCGTTTGACGGCGCTTTCACCGGAGGTCGATGGGGATGCGGCGATCCGGTCGCGTGGCCTTTCAGCTACTGATAAACCCACATTTCGGCGCGGCTCGCCTCAACACAGCGGCGAACGGGCGTAAAGCGCATTTCAAGCGCTTTCGCGCACCAACACGAGCTGCGGCAGCCGAACAGACGAGGAATAAATGAACGCAATTACAGCGCGCCCGCCACGGAGCCTGACACTCGCACTCATGCTTGTCACGGGAGCGAGCGGCTGCGCCGTTTCGCAGAGCCAGGAAGTTCAGCTTGGAGCGTCGTCCGCGGCACAGATTGCATCACAATTGCCTCTGCTGCAGGACGCGCAGACGTCGGACTACATCAACTCCCTTGGCAACAAACTCGCCAGAGCCACCGACACGCGCGGACTGAGCTGGCACTTCACTGTGGTCGACAGCAAGGAAGTGAACGCATTCGCGGTACCGGGCGGGTACATCTACGTGAACCGCGGGTTGATCGAGCGCGCGGAGAACATGAGCCAGCTCGCGGGCGTTCTCGGTCACGAGATTGGTCATGTCACAAAGCGGCACAGCGTCGCGCAAATGCAGCAGTTGCAGGGCGCCAACGTCGGCGTGGCGCTGCTCTGCACGTTGACGAACGTGTGCAACAACGGCGCTGCCGCTACCGCGATCAATGCCGGCGGTACTGCGCTGTTCGCGAAGTTCAGTCGCACCGATGAATCGGAGGCTGACGCCGAAGCCGTAAAAACCACCGTCAAGGCCGGTATCGATCCGAAAGGCATTCCCGACATGTTTCGGCTGCTGATGCGGCTGCGTCAGAGCAATCCATCATCGCTGGACGCGTTCTTCAGCACCCATCCGCTCGAGGCAAGTCGCATCTCGGCCACGGAGTCGCAGATTGCGTCGTACCCGGCCGGTCGCTGGCGCACATTGGAGTCGGATACGCAGGCATTCCAGAATTTCCGGCGACACCTGATGTCGCTCCCGCCTTCGCCGGTGCCGAAAGGGAAGTGACCCGCCGGCCCGATGTACGGCGTCGGGCTTGTCGGAAATGTAGAACATGCTATGTATATAGCATGGATGATATTACTTTGGCCCCGGGCAAGCTTGCGCGCGCGCGCGCTGCCGCCGGGCTCTCGCAGGCTGAAGTCGCCGATCGGTGCGGCACCACCCAGTCCGCTATTGCCCGCCTTGAGCGCGGCGAGACGAACCCCACCATCGCCACGCTCGCGCGCGTCGCGGCGGCGGCCGGCTGCGCGATATCGATAGAATTGACGCCACTTTCGCACGCGGACCCAGTTGTCGATCGCTACAAGCAGGACGTCGACCGCACTTTGCTGCGCGAAAATCTTCGGCGTAGCGTCGACGAACGACTGCGCTCGCTCGGGATGTGGCAGCTGTCACTGCAGGCGCTCACGCGTGCGACGACGACAGCCAGGCGACGGAAGTGACACCGCTCGAAACGCTGCTGCTATCACTGGATGACGCTGGCGTCCAATTCATCATTGTCGGCGGTGTTGCGGCGCGCGCACACGGTTCTTCGCGATTGACTGATGATCTCGACATCGTTTACGCGCGCGATCCGGTCAACCTCACGCGGATCATCTCGGCGCTCTCGCCACATCGTCCCTATCTGCGCGGCGCTCCGCCAGGACTGCCATTCGAATGGTCGGCGGCGACGCTTCGGGCTGGCCTCAATTTCACGCTCACGACGGCGGTGGGCGCAATCGACTTGCTCGGCGAAATCACCGGTGGCGGCGGGTACGCCGATCTCATTCCACACAGCATCGCGATCCGCGCGTTCGAGCGAGACCTGTTGCTGCTCGATCTGCCGTGGCTGATTCGGGTGAAACGCGCCGCAGGCCGACCGAAGGACCTCGAAGTCATCGCCGAGCTCGAGGCGCTGATCGAGGAGCACGGCAAGGCTGAGTGACTTCGGATCGACGGCTGCGCTGAATTCCTGACGTGCATGCATCCGCTCGGGCAAGATCGCGCCGGACGGCGTATAAAAGTGTTGCCCCAACACTATCCCGCAGTCGGCCGACCATCAAAACTGATGATGTATCCGTCCGGATCCTCGATGTAGAAGCCCATCGTATCCCATTCTGTCACCGCAAGCGGTTTGATGATCTTCGCGCCGTTCGCTTCGCAGTGCGCATGAAAGGCTTCGATGCCGTCAACGCCCGCCGCGGCATCGAGATGATCGTTGTCGCGCCTGTGCCGGCGGTCTGCCTGCAGCTTTGGTGCCGCTTTAAGGTGAAGCTCAAATCCGTCCAGCGTACCGATCGCGTAGAAACCTTTCCTGGGTTCACCTAAAACGAATCCGATTCGCTCGTAGTACGCGATCGAGCGCGCGAGATCGTCGACAAGGAATTGTGGGGCGAATGAGGCCAGATGC
>JANMWU010000479.1:0-4051 GCA_031380785.1 Gemmatimonadaceae bacterium | reverse complement strand
CCCGGTGGACCGTACACGGTGAAAGTGTTGTTGATCGGCTTCACTCCGATCAACGTCGGCGGGCTCTATGTGCAGCTCGGCCAGCAGAGCGCCAATCGTTACATGATGAAGAAGGCGGTCGTCCAGCTGGCTGCCGTGACGGTGGCGGGCGACCGCGGAGCACCAACCACGCTCAAGACTGGTACGGCAACGCAGATCGGTGAGACGCAGATCGCGCAGGTGCCGGCATTGTCGCGGAGCCTGCAGGACATCACTCGTCTGAGCGCGTCGGCGAACGGCGCGTCGTACGGCGGCTCGAACTATCGCTACAACAACCTCACAATTGACGGCGCTGTCTCCAACGACGCGTTCGGCTTCAGTCAGTCGTCAGGACAGTCGACTGCCTCCGTGCCATCGGGAACTCCCGGCGGTCTGGCCCGCACTCAGCCGATTTCGCTGGACGCGGTTGAAGCCGTTTCGCTCTCCATCGCACCGTACGATGTTAAAGTCGGCAACTTCACTGGCGCCAGCATCAACGCGGTGACGCGATCGGGATCGAACCGCACCAGCGGATCTCTCTACAGTTTCGGCCGAAATTCCTCCTTCGTCGGCAGCGGGTTGTCTGGAGGCATTCCGTCCGACTTCAGTGAGTACTCCGCCGGTGGTCGACTGGGTGGCGCTCTGATTCAGGAGAAGTTGTTTTACTTCCTGAACGCCGAAGTGTCGCGCCGCAACGACCCGGTACTGTTCGCGCCCGGCAGCAATGGTGCACTGATCAGCGCACCGATCGCCACACAGGTGCGCGACTCGCTTGTGTCGTATGCGGCTCGCGCCGGCTATCCGGGCTTCAACGCCGGCACGATTTCGGGCTACACGATTCCTGCCAACAGCGAAAAATACTTTGCCCGGTTCGACGCCAACCTTGGTCGGACCGTGCTCACGCTGCGCGACAATTACGTCAGCGCGATCGCGGGGAATCTCGAACGCGCGCAGTCGCTGAACAAACTTGGCTCGCAGGACTTTACGCACTACAGCCGGACGAACAGCCTCGTTGCAGAAGCAAAAACTCAGGTCAACGACAATCTGTCGAACAGCCTGATCGCCGGCTTCTCGGTTGTGAGTGATCATCGCACACCGTTCGGTTCGCAACTGTCGCCGCAGATCGAAATCCAGGACATTCAGTATGGTCAGATCAATGCCGGCAGCGACCGCGAGTCTTCCGTATACAAGCAGCGCACGCGTACGTTCGAACTGACCGACAACGTGACCTGGTCGAGTGGAATCCACACCGTCACGCTCGGCACCCACAATGAGATGTACAACGTCCAGTACACATTCCTGAATTCGTACAACGGGCGCTGGCAGTATCCGAACGTCGCGGCGTTTCTGGCGGGGCGGCCGAATCGCATTCGCGCCACCTACAGCCCAGCCGACAATTCGCTCGGCGGCGTGTCTACTACGCCTGGCGCCGACTTCAATGTCTTCACGCCCAGCGTGTACCTGCAGGATGAGCTGGCCCCGGCAGCGAATTTCAAGCTGACCTTCGGCGTGCGAATTGACGCAACGAAGACCGATCAGGCGAGCCAGGCTGCGGCCTTCACGAATTTCACGGCAGCGGACGGTTCCACGCCGTTTGCGCAGTACACGAACAATTACGCCTCCACGATCTTCGTCTCGCCGCGCGTCGGATTCACGTTCGATGCCGCACCGTCCGTCACCGTTCGCGGTGGCGCGGGGCTCTTTCAGGGTCGTATGCCGTTTGCCTGGTTCGCATACCCTTTCCTGAACAATGGAACGCAGTTCGCGAACGTGGATTATCGCCCGACATATACGGCCGCGTTGACCAGCGTCCCGCTGATCGTGGACCCCACGCAGCAGCGCAACATCAACACGCTGTACAATCAGGGGAATGTGTACGAGATCAACCTGATCAGTGACAAGTTCGTGCAGCCGCAGATGGCGCGCGGCAACCTGGCAGTCGACTTCAGGCTGCCATCGCGGACGACGCTGACGTTTGAAGGCACGTACACGAAGGTGGTGAAGGACATCCTGTACACAAATCAGGATATTCCGGCCACCGTCGGTAATCTCGGTGGTGCCGATCAACGCGCGATCTACGGTTCGTCGCGCCTTGCAGCGCAGACCGGCGCGTCAAATCCGTTCTCCGCCGTGTACGTGCTGGGCAACACCACGCAGGGATACCGCTACAACATCACGGCGGACCTGCGCAAAGAATTCGGTAACGCGGTCAACCTCGGCGCGACGTACACCTACGGCCAGGCCAAGGACGTGGCAAACGGCCAGCGCAACTCGCCGCAGTCGAACGTCGAGTACAACCAGCTCGTGACCGCCAACAAGTATCCGCTTACGTACTCGAACTTTGACCTGCGTCATTCGATCATCGGCCAGGCGAACTACAACCACACCTGGAGCAATCGGACCGCGTCGTCATTCACGCTGATCTACACCGGTCAGTCGGGCAGCCCGTACTCCTACGTGTACTCGGGCGACCTGAACAACGACGGCTCGAGCAACAACGATCTGATCTACATCCCGCGCAGTGCCAGCGAAATCACGTTGGTACCGTCCGCGCGCCCGACCGGACAGACCGACGCTCGCTCAGCAGCCGAGATCTGGAGCCAGCTGGATCAGTTCATCTCGAGTGATTCGTACCTCAACAGCCATCGTGGGCAGTACGCGGAGCGCAACGGACCGCGCACACCGTGGAATCACCGAGTGGACCTCCGTATCGCACAGGATCTGAACATCGACGGCAGTACATCGCCGCGCGGTGTGCAGCTCACCTTCGACATCATCAACCTCGGCAATCTGCTCAGGAACAGCTGGGGCAAGTACTACTTCGTGCCGAATCTGAACAACCAGAACGTGTATCCGATCGCGTATCGCTCGGGTCGTGCAGTGGGTGGCACGCCAAGCTTCAGCTTCGATCCGATTGCAACACCGTACCAGACGGATGACTTCCAGTCGCGCTGGCAGATGCAGGCCGGAGTGCGGCTCAAGTTCTGATTGGGCGAGTAAATGAGGCGCCGCATTCGCGCCTCAGGTTAGCATCACCCGAGGCCCCTCCGATCGCTGGAGGGGCCTCGATGCGTTATGAGATTCCGTCCAAAGCAGCACCCTTCCCTTCCCAGACCTAGTTTGCCTCATTCCCGACGGGTACCGAGTCAGGACAGGACAGGACAGGACAGGCCAGCAATTGGAGACGGAGCCGTGAGCGCATTTTCCCAGTTCACACGCGCCATCGTCCGGCCACCGGCGCCGAACTTCGCTGACGGTCTCACGACGGTGGACCTTGGCCGACCAGATGTGCCACTCGCGCTGCGTCAGCACGCGGCGTATTGCGATGCACTGGCGCGCCACGGCTGCGAGATCATTGCGCTGCCTTCCGACGAGCGCTATCCCGATTCCACGTTCGTCGAGGACACGGCGCTCATCCTGCCGGGACTTGGCGCGATACTCACGCGACCCGGCGCCGAGAGTCGCGCCGGTGAGGTAGACGCGATCGCCGGCGCGCTGGTGCGATTCTTTCCGACGCTGGCGCAGATCGCGGTACCTGGCACGCTCGACGCCGGCGATGTGTGCGAGGCCGGCGATCACGTGTTCATCGGTATCTCGCATCGCACCAACGCCGAGGGCGCGGCGCAGCTGTCAAAGTGGCTGCAGCAGTTCGCCGTCTCGTCATCGACGGTCGATATCCGCGGCATCAACAGCATCCTGCACCTCAAGAGCGGCATCGCGGCGATCGAGAAGCATCGACTGGTGCTGATAGAGGCGCTCGCTGACCATTCCGCCTTCGCCAGCTACGACATCGTGCGCGTTCCGTCGGACGAGGAATACGGTGGCAACTGCGTGCGCGTGAACGACGCGATCTTCGTTTCAGCCGGCCAGCCGCGCTTCGATGACCAACTCCGCGCGCTCGGCTACACGCTCGAAGTGCTCGACATGAGCGAGTATCGCAAGATGGATGGTGGGTTGAGCTGCTTGTCGCTCAGATTCTGACAAACGTCGTGCCTCTCATCCGTCGACCTGCATTCTGCGGGATATAGTGTCG
>JANMWU010000418.1:0-3606 GCA_031380785.1 Gemmatimonadaceae bacterium | reverse complement strand
GGCACTGACACGCGGCGACGCGGGCGCACGTTCCCTCATCCCGTCCGCCAACATCGACTCGCTGATTCCGCTGACGTTGCGCGATGCGCCGTTCGTCGCTGTCTGCGCGGCCGGTGAACCCGACTCGGCGCGGCTGGTGGTTCGCGTCGGTGAAGTGCGCGGTGCGGTCATGATCGGCCTCAGGGCAGGCCTCAATCGCATTGCGCTGGGCGACACGCACATGTTGCTGCGCGGCGGTGAAGTGGCCGAGTGGTCGCTGCGCACGCGATCGGGTGAGGTGTTCCTGACGGAATACATTCAGCGGCAGATCGTGTCCAGTACGCCGACCATCAGCGCGCTGGCGCGGAACGGAATCTGGTATGACGCGCTGGATCTGTTCACGCTTGACGCGCTGCGCGGAATTCCGTTGGCGAAGGAACGGATGGATGCCTTTCTCGCCAACGTTGGCGCACAACCGTGCGCGGCGGCGGCACCCACGCCACCATGAACGATGCGGGGGATGCGCCATGATGGCGCATCCCCCGCGAATCGCACGATGGCGCTGTCATGCGCCATCTGAGGAACTCAGTTGCGGATCGTCCAGCGGAAACCGCTGGTGGCGTCACCCGATACCGGTCCCCACGACTGATAGCTGCCATCGGTGAATACGGCGCGACCATACAGGCGGTGATCGCCCGAGCCGTAATAGCCGCAGGCATCGCCCCACGGTGACACGGTGCCGACATAGTTGCCGTCGACGTAGATCTTCACAATCAGGTCAACGCGGCTGTCGATGCAGACCTGTCCCGGCTCGACGGCCGAGGCGCCGCGCGTGCTCTTGCCGGCTGGTTCCGGCGTCGCCGGCTTGGTGAGTGCATTCGGGGCGTCGTCGTGCTTCACATTTGCATCGGCGGCGCCGCCGCGGGTGCGCGTGCTGTTGGACGTCGCGCCGGGCTGCTTCTTCGCGGCCTGCGCCTGCAGGTCGCCAGAGATGAAGACCGTTGCCGCAATGACGGTCAGTCCGAGAAGTGCAGTACGAATCGTGTTCTTGCGCATGGTTGACCTTCACGAGTGAGGAGGATGTCCGGCAGTCCCGGGTGCGGGCTGCGCAATGATTTGACGCGGGTACAGCAATGTCAAGCACGAGCCACTACGACCAGCCACCAAGATTGACACATCGGAGCATTCACGTTGTCCATGCCGCCTTGGACCGAGCCAGCAACGCCGCAAACCGATGATCCGCACGCAGTCCATCCCAGCGCGGGTCCACCAGCAGCTCTGCGGTCCATGGCACGCGCCGATCAAGCGCCGCCTCGATGGCACGCAGGGTGCGCGTCTGCGCCGCTGGCGTGAGACGCGGAACAACTCCCCGAGCAACCGAAGTCTGGCCAACCGCCAGGATCACCGGATCCACCACGCCGTCGGCGAACTCCGAGACGCTGACCAGTGATGCCATTTCAAATGCACGCGTGAGCAGCAGCGCGATCACCAGCGAGCGCACGCCGGAGAGATCCAGCGCGACCTCGTCAAACCACGATCGCACCGCCAGCGTCCGCGCCTCGGCCGCGCGGCCGAGCGCCGCCAGCGCGCGCGCACGATACGGCAGCACAACCGCCGAGTGCGGCGCCTGCTGCGACGCCTGCAGCGCACCAACCGGGTCGCGCTCGGCGAGCAATTGCCAGCGACATCGGAGCGCAACCAGGCGCGCGTCGTCACCGCGTACCTGCGAGTCGGCGCGCGCCCAGCATTGCAGCACCAGCGGATCGTCGGCTTCCGGCGGAAGGTCGGCCACTTCAGCGCGATCGAGCAACGCATGCAGAACGCGCAGTGAACGATCCGCAACGTCGCTCAATGGCGGTTGTTCGTCGTCGATCGTGAGCAACGCGTCCCGGCCGCTCACCGCAATTGCATCATCGAGCAATGCATCGCGCACAGCACACAACGCCTGTGCCAGCGAGATCGCGGTAGTGAATCGCAGGCTGCGATCGGGTCCGAGCGCGCGATGCAGCAGCGCCCTGACCTCTTCAGGCAGCGTGTCAGGAAACCGCTGATTTGCTGACCACTTCCTGCCGGACAGGAGTTCATACAGCGCACAGGCGAGCCCAAACACATCGCGAGCGACGGCGCGCGGCCGGTCGGATTCGGTTCGGATGCGCGACGCCGACGCGAACGCGCCAAGCTGTATCTGACCATTCTCCGCGAACATCGCGTCGGCCGAAACGGCGCCATGCGTCAGGCCAATGCCATGCGCGAAATGCAACAGATCCGCGACGGTGATCATCTGCGACACGGCGTGCTGCACGTCCAGCGGTCCATCACGCACCACCAGCGCACGCATTGACAGCGCTCGCCAGGGTGAGACGAGATACAGCCATCCATGCGCACGCGCCGATTCCAGCAGCGGTACGACAGATGGCTGATGTGCGAGCCGCTCGAGCGCGCCGATCTCGCGCGCAAGTCGCGCGGTAGCCATTCCATCAGCGTCGCAGAACACCGCCTCGATCCGCACCGGCTCGGCTGTCGCCCGGTCGACGGCCTGGCAGACCATGCGACCATCCACCGAGTACCAGTGGGCGACGCGCTGCCAGGTGGTCTCGAGGGATTGGTCGAGCGAGTATATGGACTCAGGCACGAAGCGTCGTCGGTTGAGGCGGCGAGGAGGCGCAGTTGAAGGCGCTCTCCCAACAGACACGCTATTCGCTGATGTTGTCCCTGCCATCGCCCGAATGGGTGAGCAGCCCATCGGGCCGGATGTGGCGGCATGCGCCTGTGACCACTAAACTCGCCCCGAGGGTCTGCTCCGACCCGCGCGACGTCTCTCCGCTTCCCGCACTGTATGGCGTCTCCCCGCCCAGACATCACGCTCCTGACCAGCCGCGCGCTGGATGGCGAGTTGGCTGCTGGCGACGTTGCGCGTCTTGCGGCAGCCCGCGATGGCTCAGCAACGGCCGACGCCGCGGCGAAGAAGGTGGAATCGGGCCATTCGCAACTCGCCGTTCTGCGTGACGCGGCTGTCCGCGCCGCCACCGCGCCGGCGGAATGGGCCGCGCGGGTTTTCGAGAGACTAAGCACGCAGCTGGACGCACGCCCGCCTTCCCGGCGCCGCCGCGGCGAAGTCACCGCCCGTGACGCCGCGCATGCCGACGACCTCGATCTGGCGCAGTCGGCGCTGGCGGGCGAGGAGCACGCGCAGCGTGAGATCTACTTCGGCCACATCGCGCTCGTGCAGCTTCTGCTGCAGACGCGGCGACTTGGCGCATTTCGTGACGATATCGCGCAGGATATCTTCTTTCGCGTCTTCAGCCGGCTGCACACCTATCGCGGTGATTCATCGCTGAAGACCTGGATTCATCGCGTCGCGATCAACCACATCAACAATGTGCTCACCCGCGACATGCCGAAGCGTGCCCGTGAGCTCAGTGAATCGCAGCTCGAAACACCCGAGGGCAGCCAGAGCGTGATCGAAGCCGCGGTCGATCCGGGCGCGCTGCAGGATGATCGCGTAATGAACGCCGAACGCCGCGCAATTGTCGACGCGGCTCTGGCGCGACTGCCTGTTGCAGCGCGCACGGTTGTGGAACTGAAGGAGATTGACGGACTGACATGCGAGGAGATCGCGGCCGTTCT
>JANMWU010000389.1:0-3714 GCA_031380785.1 Gemmatimonadaceae bacterium | reverse complement strand
ATGTCGACTCCCCCCGATGACTCGCATCTCAAAACGCCCTGCCGCGTGCTGGTCGTGGACGACAGCGTTGACAGTGGCGATAGTCTGGCCGCCGTCATCGGACTGCTCGGCCACAGCGCGCGCGTCGCGTACGATGGACAGGCGGCGGTGCGTGCCGCCGATGAATTCAGGCCGCACCTCGTGCTGATGGATCTGACGCTGCCCGTGCTGTCCGGCTACGAGGCTGCCGCACGCATCCGCGAGCAGCAGGGGGATCGCGACGTGATGCTGGTGGCGCTTACCGGGTGGGGTCGGGCCGAAGATCAGCAGCTCACCGCGACCGCCGGATTTCAGCGGCATGTTGTGAAGCCGCTCGACTTCGACCTGCTCAAGCAGCTGCTGGCGGAAGCATGCGCAACAGCGGCGGACTGAAAGGCCGCGCGAGATGAGCGAATCGCGCCGTGACTTCATTGCCGCAACCGCTGCCAGCACTGCCGCTTTGACGATCGGGCCGCTGCTGCGCGACGCCATTCCGGTACGCGGCGCTTCAGATTCCAGTGCAGCGGATCGCAGCGCGCCGATTTCGCGGCTGCGCGCGCATCCCATTCCGCTCGACCGGGTACGCCTGACCGGCGGTCCGCTCAAGCATGCGCAGGATCTCACCGCGGCATATCTGCTCGCACTCGATCCCGATCGGATGCTGTCGTTCTATCGGCAACGGGCCGGACTGCCGTCGAAGGCTGCGCCGTATGCAGGGTGGGATGGGGGCGGACGCAATCTCACCGGACACATCGCAGGACATCACCTCTCCGCGGTGTCGTATATGTACCAGGCCACCGGCGACGTGCGGTTCAAGACCCGAGCCGACTACATCGTGCGCGAACTGGACGTCGTGCAGCGCAAGAACGGCGACGGATACGTTGGCGCGCTGGAAGGACTTCGCGAAGCGTTCGCACGACTGTCCAAGGGTGAGATCAAGTCCGGCGGTTTCGATCTGAATGGCCTCTGGTCGCCGTGGTATACGCTGCACAAGACCTACGCCGGATTGCGCGATGCGTATCGTCACACCGCCAACTCGCTGGCGCTGAAAGTCGAGACGGCGTTTGCTGAATGGGCCGAGCGCGTGCTGGCGCCGCTGGATGAGCCGCAGATGCAAAGGATGTTGAATACAGAGCACGGCGGCATGAACGAGATCCTTGCTGATCTCTACGCCGACACCGGAAGCGTGCGCTGGCTTTTGCTGTCGCAGCGCTTCGAGCACCAGGCCTTCACGACGCCGCTCAAGCGTCACGAAGACAATCTTTCGGGCAAGCACGGTAACTGCCAGATCCCGAAACTGATCGGCTCAGCCGCACGGTACGAATACACCGGTGACGCCGACGATCTGATGGCGGCGGCGTTCTTCTGGGATCGCGTCGTGCAGCATCACACGTACGCCAGCGGCGGGCACGGTCTGAGCGAGTATTTCGGCCCGCCGGATCGATTGAGTCGCCGCGTGGACGGGCGTGCCGCCGAAACGTGCAATGTGTACAACATGGTGAAGCTGAGCCGTCAGCTGTTCGCAATCCGACCCGATGCGGCGTACGCTGATTTTCACGAGCGCGCACTGTTCAACCACATCCTGGCGTCGATCGATCCGACGGACGGTCGCGTGAGTTACATGGTGCCGGTCGGACGCGATGAGCAGCAGGAGTATCAGGATCCGCAGCGTGACTTCACCTGCTGCGTCGGCACGGGCATGGAGAGTCACGCGCTGCACGGACTCGGTGTGTTCTTCGAGTCGGCCGACACGATCTGGCTGAATCAGTTCGTGCCGTGCGAAGCGCGGAGCACGGTCGGTAACACGAAGCTGTCGCTGGACACCAGTTTCCCCGACGGCGACACGGCGACACTTCGCGTGACGCCGTCGTCGTCGCGGGAATTCACGCTGGCGGTGCGACGTCCGGTGTGGGCGGGCGACGGATTTCGGGTCGCGGTGAACGGAGCAGTGATCGATCAGCCGTCGCTCGACTCGCTGTACGACCCCGTAGCAGGCGGCCGGGCCGGCGGAGTCGGCAACGAGTCAGAGCGGCGCAACAGCACGTATGTTCGCATTTCGCGCGAGTGGAAGTCCGGCGACGTCGTGACGCTGACGCTGCCCAAGTCGTTGCATCTCGAGCCGACGCCGGACGATCCGACGGTGACCGCAATCATGTGGGGACCACTCGCGCTGGCGGCCGATGTCGCGCCGCGCGAGGAAGGTGAGTGGTCTGAGAATCCGTCGCAGCGGCCCGCGACTATGCGACGGTTATTCCTCGCGGAATCGCGCAACCCGAAAGACTTTGTCGCGGTTGGAGACTCACCGGGTAAATTCATTGTGCAGGACGCGTTTCTGCTTGACCGTCCCGAACGGACAGCTGCGGTGCAACTGACGCCGTTCTATCGCACTCACCGGCGTCGTTATGCACTCTATCACGACGTGGTGCCGGTGCAGGTGTACACGGAGCGCGTGAATGCGCACAGCGACGCAAAGCTCGCGGCCGACCGGCTCGAGGCGATGACCGTTTCGAAGCTCAATTTCGGCGACGTGCCTGTTGAGACGGCGCACTCGTACCAGAGCGACCCGTCGAATCGTCCGATCAGTCGTACCGAGGGCCGCACATCCCGCGCCGGTGCCGGATGGTTCTCCGTTCAGATGCTGCTCGAAGGCACAGTACCGATGGATCTCGTCGTGACCTATTTCGTCGAGCGAGGCCTCCCTGCACCGCTGGGCGATTTTCATATCGCGGTGGACGGGACGACCGTCGCGACGTATGAACCCAACCATGATGCTTCGGGATTCTATCAGGCGCGTTACGAGCTGCCGTGGGAGACGATACGTGGCAAGTCGTCGATCTCGGTGCGGTTCGAGGCGGAGCCGGCCAGTTCCGTTGTGCCGGTGTTCGAGATTCGCACCATCAAGCGCTGAATTCTCGCGTGTCACAGCACCACCGGAATGCGCTGCGGCGCCGACCAGTGAATCAGATCACTTGAATGCGAGACACCATTGCCCTCGTCATTCCATGAAATCGTCAAGGGCATGTGACACACTCCGTCCGGACCGCGCACGATTGACGGGTCGCGCACGATCACCGCGCGCACGCCCCACTTGTCGAAGGCGACGCCCACTCCCTCGACCGTGGGCTTCACCAGCGATGGGCCTCCATTGAGTGGCAACCAGGTCGTCCCGGTGGGAAGCGGCGGTGGGAAGCGGCGGTGGGAAGGACGAGTCCATTGCTGCGTTCGTATTCAGTGATACGCTCACCGTTGTCGTCGCCAGCCTGAGCCGACACATGCCCGATGACGGAACTCCACTACCACGCGCCCTTCCGCTCGAAGTGCGCGCCGTGGCTGTGCTCCTGGCGCTGGAGATTGCAGCCGGTTTCTGGTTTTCGCTGAACTGGCCGCCAGGAATGTCGGTGTTCCTCAGCCAGCTGCCTGCGTTCGGTGCCGTTGGCGTAGTGTGGGGATTTCTTCCGCACGAGCCTAAGGACGCCTTTGGCGCGTGGTTCGCAGAACGACTGCGGCGCCCAGCCGTGTGGATCACGACCACAGCGCTGCTCGTTTTCGCCATTATCGCCAGCTGCTTCGTGAACACCGTTGCGGTCGTCGGCTCACCCGACGATCCCACCTGGATCTATCGGCACACCGGCGTACCGGAAGTCGCGCTCAACGACTCCATTCCCGACGCAGAGCGCCAGCGTTTGCGACGCGGGA
>JANMWU010000386.1:0-6758 GCA_031380785.1 Gemmatimonadaceae bacterium | reverse complement strand
GGTTTCGATGTCAACGATGCTGAAGAGTCCACCAGCGAAATCCCTTTGATGAAACGGATCGAGCAATTCCATGCCATCGAGGGTCATGAGCACCTCGTCGCTCTCTCCGCCCCGCACGGTGAACTTCGACGAGAAGTCGTTCGACGCGATACCGGGAAGCCGGGCAACGGCGCGAGTGACGTCCTCCGAAAACGACATGTTGCTGATATCTCGCCGCGACAGCGTTTGAGTGGAGGTGTTCCCCAGCAGCGAGAATGACCCAGGCGTAACGACCACGGTACTCAGGTTCACTGCCGCAACGCTGAGTGCAACATCTCCGACGTCGCGCACACTCCCCGACAATACGGTCACGTCGTCCAGCGTACGCGCTGTGTGACCGAGGTGCCGAACCACAATGCGATACGACCCGGCAGGAATGTTCATGAGCACGAAACGTCCGTCGGGGGTCGATGACGCGCGAAGTGTTGTATCACCTGAGACGCTGATCGTCGCAAAGCCGATCGGGCGGCGTGTCCGGAGATCGACAACGTGGCCCTGAATACTTCCTGGCAGCGTACCTTGCGCGACGGCCGGGCTGGTCAAGCCGAGTGTGCAGGCGGAGCTCAAGGCGAGGACAAATGCGCGCATGGGTCAGTCGCTGAATGGGTCGGTAACCGATGGTTCGTTGCACGGGAGTGATCCGGTGCACCGCCAATACAGGGAACCGGCAAGCAGCGCGTTCTGTGACAGCCTGACGGTTGAGCTCGGATTAGGCTCATGTGCGGATCGAACCGACTCGCTGTCGGGTGACCACTGTCGGCGTTGATGCTGGCGTCAGCTACCGGGAGGCATGCTGCGTTCGTTGCCTGCATCCGGCGGGCGGCACGCCTCCGGAATACGAGGAGTTTCAGAATGAACACGCTCGCCTCAAGCGCGATACTCGCGATACTCACGATCAGTACCTGTGCACTCACGCTCACGCCGACTTCCGTGCGCGCGCAAGTGATGACAACATCAACCGCAGAGTACGAGCCTCACCTCGATGCAGGCTCATTCACCAGTGCGGTGACCAATCCGTACTTCCCTCTGGTCCCGGGCACGCGGTTTCGCTTTCGCGGCACCGGTACGTCGAGCAACGAGGTGACCGTAACCGAGGTGACCGCGCAGTCGCGGATGATCGTGGGAATTCGCGCCACCGTTGTTCACGATCTGGTGTTCGACCGCGGCGAGCTCATTGAGGACACCTACGACTGGTATGCTCAAGACAGCGCAGGTACCGTCTGGTATCTCGGCGAGCAGACTCGATCACTCAGGCATGGCCGCGCGGTGAGCACCGCCGGATCCTGGGAGTATGGTGCGAACGGCGCGAAGCCCGGAGTGGTGATGTGGGCAGATCCCGCCACGCATCTCGGCGAGGCATACCGTCAGGAGTATCGCGCGGGGGTTGCCGAGGATATGGGAAAGGTGCTAGCGGTGCAGGTGAGCGTGACCGTACCGTACGGAACGTTTGCTGACTGCGTGGAGACCGAGGACACCACACCGCTCGAGCCGAAGGTTCTCGAACACAAGTATTATTGCCGCGGTGTTGGCCTCGTGCGCGAAGCTGAGACAGCGGGCGCAGGCGGTGCTCTGGTGGCAGTCGAGAGGGTTCCGCGATCGAGCGTCAGAAGCAGACAGAAGTGACGAGGCAAGGCGCGCTGGAACCGTATTGCCGGCCTTCGCGGCGGTCCGGCCACGACCGATCGCGAATCTGATGCCGTAACGAATTCCAACCGGAGACGTCTGTTGAGTTGAGACTGCCGCACAGGCATCGCATTCACCCCGCAGACCCTGGAGGAAGGCCCACAGTGTCATACCGGTCACGGCAACCATTCCTCCTGTTCGGCGCTGCCCTCATCCTCGGCTCCTGCGTACTTGCCCGCACCGGACAGCCGCTCGCAGAGGGGCTGATTCAGGTCAGTGAGACCACTTTCCAGAGCGGCGGCCACACGATCGGCGTCGAACGCTTTGCGCCGTCGGGGCGCGGACAGCATCCTGCAGTACTCGTCCTGCATTCTTCAGGGGGCACGCGCTGGTTTGCCGGTGACGCAATGCGGGAGTACGCGCGCGCGCTGGCAACTGAGGGCAACGTCGCGTTCGTGGTTCACTACTTCGATCGAACCGGTGATACCCGTACCGACGATGCGGAAGAAGACGTCAAGTTTCCCGCCTGGAGGTCAACGCTGCAGGACGCGATCACCTTCGCCCAGCGTGACACGAGCGTTCAGCGGAACCGGATCGGAGTACTCGGCGTGTCGCTGGGCGGATATATGGCCATCGCTCTGGGTTCGATCGACGGCCGCGTGCGGGCCGTATCAGTGGTCTCTGGCGGCATGTTCGACAGCATTCGCGGGCACCTGATTCGAATGCCGGCCACGCTCCTGCAACACGGCGACGCCGATGGCGTGGTGCCGGTCGGGCTCGCGCACGAGGTGGACAACACCCTCGACCGTCTGAAGTCGCGACACGCGATGGTGATTTACCCAGGGCAGGGTCACCACTTCGACGCCAGCGTTGACTCGATTGTACGCTGCCGCGCGGTGGGTTTTTTGTCGGGCGAGCTGCAGGGGTCGAGAATCAGGCCTCACGACGTCGGCTCCCTGATCCCTGCGAGTTGCAACACTTCTCGCCTTAGTGCCGAGGTCGTGACAACGAGCGAGGCAGACGGTCCGACGCGGCAGTAAGGAGCAAAAGCAAACGGGCCGCGCACCGGGGAGAGTGCGCGGCCCGTTCTATCGGAACACTGCCAGAATTACTTGCTCACGTGAGTGCGGAATGAGCGCACGATAGCGGTGACGGTGTCGAACCAGACCTTGATCGAGTCGTCGCTGACGCCGCCCTCGAGATCGTAGTCGAGCTCAACGCACGGATCGCCTTCGGTGTCGATGTACGCGCGACCGAAGCGCTTGGTCTTGTTCCATTCGTTGATCACATTCACCGTCGCCGACGTGCCGCGCAGGCCGAAGTAGGCTTGCATCGTCTGGTTGGAGATGAAGAAGACGATCTTGCTGCCGTTGTTCTGCACAACCACGTTGCCCTTTTCGTTCACCGTTCCTTCCATGCCCTTGTCGCGGAGTAGGCCAGTGAGTTGCTCGGCCGTGATGCGCTCACGCAGCTGCTGCGCGGACACCGGACCTGCGAGCACGAGAGCTACGGCGGCGACTGCAAACCACCGGAGCGAGCGCATGACGGACATTACGACCTCTGGGAGAGAATGTTCGGGATGGAAGTACCGGTGCAGGCCACACCGTACTCTACGGCACAAGCGGGATTGTGACCATCACCCGATCGGGTGACGAGAATCACCTGATAACAGCAACACTTCGCGGGCTGAATTTGGGAGTGTCGGCAGCAACGGTGTCAAGCTTATCCGTGCACGTTTTGCCAACAAACCTTCGCCTCGAATGATCGATCAGCGCCTGCATCTGCACTGACACTGTCGTGGCCCACACTTGTCCACGATTCAACGAGTGGCCGCAGCGGACCCGGCTGCCCGTCCCGTGCACCACGCCCACAGGAAGTTGTAGCCGCCGATAGGGCCGAACGCATCGAGGACTTCGCCGCAGAGAAACAGGCCTGCGTGACGCTTGCTTTCCATGGTGCGGTGATCGATTTCAGCGAGGCTGACGCCGCCGCCGGTGACTTCGGCTTTTTTGTAGCTCTCGTCGCCGGCCCACGGCAGCGCGCCGCGCACCAGCGTCTCGATAAGACGCACGCGCTCGTCGCGCCGCAGTTCAGTCAGAACACGCAACGGAGCGACGTTCGCGCGCTGGATCAACACGGCGACAAGGCGTTCAGGCAGCTCGGCGCGCAACGCGCCGCCCACTGTGCGAGCGCCGTGTGGCTGCAATCGCGCGTTCCACTCGTCGTCGCCAAGCGCTGTCCATCGCACCGTGAGTGTCGCGCGATCACCGCCTGCCGCGCGCGATCTCACCGCGACGTGCGACACGTTGAGAACCGTCGGCCCGCTGTAGCCGCGATGTGTGAAGAGAAAACCGCCACTCCACTTCGACGACTCGACCGCCGACGTTGCCGTGAGTGTGACCGGCAGTGAAATGCCGGAGAGCGCAGTGAAGTCGTTCGGTTCAACAGTGATTGGAGTGAGTGCGGCGTACGTCGGATTCAGCGTGTGGCCGAGTTTGCGCAGGATGGCGAGTCCGCGTCCGTCGCTGCCGGTGTTCGGAACGGAGAGGCCGCCGGTGGCGACAATCACCGAGTCAGCGCTGAATGAGCGACCATCGTCGCATGACACGCGCCACTCCGCTCCGTCTGGAGCGAAATCGGTGACGTTGGTTTCGGAAACGAATTCCGCACCTTCGCGAGCGACACATGCCAGCAGACCGTCGCGGACATCGCGCGCCTTGTGCGACGCGGGAAACAGCTTCAGTGATTCAGCTTCCAGTTCCAGCGGTATGCCGAGGTCGCGTTCGAAGAAGCTGATCTGCTCATTCAATGGCCACGAGCGGACGATGCGCCGCAGAATGTTGGGCGACGAATCCGTGACGAACCGCGCTTCATCCACGCGCGACGGCAGCACATTGCAGCGTCCGCCGCCGCTTATAAGGATCTTGCGACCGCCATCCTGCGTGCGCTCCAGCAGCGTTGTTCGCGCCCCCGACCGCGCTGAAAAGATTGCCGCCATCATGCCGGCCGCACCGGCGCCGATCACCACTACTCGCTTCTGTGCGCCTGCCGTCACTGTAAAAACGGGCTCATTCGAAGTTCAGTGTTCGATCTCACTGGTTTTCCCGGGATGTAGCTGGTGTAGCGGCGACGCTAAGTGGGCCTGCAGAATCTGGCGCCTCAGGCGTTTGCACGCGATAGAGAGATTGTGAGATCGCCGGCTCATTACCTGATGCAATCCGAAGCGTCTGATCTACGTACGCCACCGCCAGTGACTGGTCGGATGCGCAGGAGGAGCTCAATCTCCCGCGGAACAGGCCGAGACTTGCGCGGAGTGGACCCGGGGGCGGCACGCCGTTGTGCCGGACCGGCCAGACACCTTCCGTCAGAGGCTGCGATGATTGCTGTGCTCCTGCTGGTCACGATGCTGGCCCCTGCGGCAGTGCTCATCCAGCACTGGCGACGCCCGACACCGGCCCGCATCCGGTATCCGCGCGCGCGTCAGTCACGGAGACGCCATGCCCGCTGACCTTCCCTGCGACGACGACGACTGCAGCGACTGCGCCGACGAAGGAATGGTGCTCGATGGACCTGCGACGCTGCTTCGCGCGCTGCTCGAGATCGAACCCGCTCTTCCCGCCTTCAAGTCAGCGCTCTGGCGCGGCCTCGTTGGGAACGGTGCGCTCTACCATCGAGCGGATTCCCTCGCCGGGCTCACGCCACACGCGAGCTGACACCACCGTTGTCCGCCCGCCGCGCACCACCACGCCGGGCAGGCTGAGCTGACGGGTCCCCGCCGCATCCACGAGCAATTCGTGCGTGCCGGCGGGGATTCTCATGCGCACCACCGCGACGCTCGACGGCAGCAGGGCCCAGGCGCGTGTGTCGGCACGTTCCAGCATCGTCGTTGTCGCATTCGCAAAGAAGCGCGCCATCATGCCGGCCGCGCGTCTGGCGTCATCGTCCTTCTTTTTTTTCTTCTTGTCACCGTCGTCACTCTTCGCGACGGCTGATTCGGCGGCCGCCTGAACCGTCCGCGCCGCGAGGTATTTCGCGACCGCACGCGCGACGGTGCGCGACATGATCGCGCCGCGATCACGGCGATAGTCTGACGCGATCGCATCGCTGATGCTGGCGCCCTGTTGTGACACCCCACTGGTGCCGTCGATGCTGACGCTCACTGGGCCGCCGCCGAGGAACGATGTGCGACGCAATACCGGCCAGCTCATGTCGAGTAGATAGCTGGCGGTGGCACCGCGCAACGGTCCGTACCGGGTATTGCTGAAGCGCCACGACGGCGTGTCGTCCCACCAGACGCCGCCATGTCGGAGAGCGCCGAAGTCGGCCAGCATTCGCTGCGCGGCGAAGCTGCCATCGTTCTGGTTCGCGTTGTCGCCGCTGTAGATCGGCACCGTCAGCCCCACCGCGACCTTGTGCGCGACCTCGCCGCGTTCGATCAGCACCAGCACATCGCCCATCGAGTCGTCGGGAGCGCGCCAGCTGCTGTCGAGCGGTGCGCCGAGTGCAATCGCGTTACGGCGTGCGACGTCGGCGTCAGCCCAGTCGCCTGATTGCTCGAACGTCGCGGCGGCAAGCGTCTGCAGCATGGCGCGCATCGGACGTTCGTCTTCATCGGCGTCACCGACCCGATCGAGTAGCGTCACCATGCGTCGCGCTTCGACTGACGCCGCATCCACGTCGCCATCCGCGCTCCATGCGAGCAGTGCGTTGTAGTGCAGCAGGAGCCGCTCGTTGCGACCGGCGGTATACGGCAGCGCGTAGTCGTTGGTCACGAGGGCAGCCGCAGTGCGACTGATGCTCTTGGTGAACCGGTCCTCGCTCACGGCGAACGCCTGATCGAAGAATTCGCCGGCGGCGCGCGCATGCCCCGCATACCGTGCCGTGGTGCCTTGGTAGAGCAGGCGCAGCAGGCGATCATCAGGGCTGAGCGGCGACTTGCGATTCCCCACCGCGCGCAACGCAGAATCCGCCATGCCGCGCCGCAGCAGTGTGCGCACGCGGTCATCGTCGATCTGCAGGCCGTTCGGCGCCGTCATGTAGCTGCGCGCCGTATTTGACAGCGTGGTGCAGGCTGTCAACGGTGCCAGAACTGCAGC
>JANMWU010000359.1:0-5731 GCA_031380785.1 Gemmatimonadaceae bacterium | reverse complement strand
CCGTCGACTGCTCTATCGGTCGATAGCTGCGATCAGGCAGCATCGTCAGCAAGTTCACGTCCGCCAGCGGACAGATCTCGTGAAACGTGTCTGCACCACGTTCCGCGAAGAAAGTTTCGATGGTATCCAGCTGCGACGAATTGACTGGCGCGAACAGGCCGAGGCAGAATGTTTGTGTGAGTGGCGAGCCCACGCCATCGAACATCGCCATTGTGCCAGACACGTCGCGCCACTGCGCGCCGATATCCGGCTGATGCAGCGCCCGCGATTCGACGAACGCCGCGTTCGAGCTGCCCTCGGCTCGCTCCAGTCGTTGAGCCAGCGCGAGGTCGGTGACAGTGTGCCGGTGTTGTGCCATTACCGTGCAGTCCGACGGATCAACTAGTGCAGCAACTTGCCGGCCATGCGCATGATGTCATCGAGCGCGTTGCCGTCGTGATTCATGTCGATGATGGATGCCAGCGGGCCTTCACCGGCGGTTGCTGACGCAGGAGCCGGTGCGGATGCATCGGTTGCGGCTGGCGCTGAAGCGCCGCCGGATCCACCGAGCACGCTGCCGAGAATTCCGCCGAGGATGCCACCCAGGCCGCCTTCGGTGCTTGTTGATGCCGCACCGCCCGTGCTGCTGGCTGAGCTGTGCTGCCGCGACATGTATCCGGCGACCAGCATCGCCAGCAGCGGGAGCATTTTCTTCAGTACTCCGGCGTCGAGTCCCGTCTGTTCCGATGCGTTCTGTGCGACGGTGCGGCTGACGTCTTTGCTGCCGAAGATCTGTCCCAGGACGCTGTTGCCGCTGTCGACGTTTGTTGGTGTGGGTGACAGGACTGAGTCGAGCAGTCCGGAGCCGCCAAGTGAGGCGAGGATGCCGCCGAGCGCACCGAGGCCAGCTGGCTGGGCTTGTGCCTGTTTCTTGAAGCCGCCGAGGATGGCGGGGAGGAGGGCAGCGGCGCCGGTGGCGGCTTGGGATTCGGAGATGCCTAGCTCATTCGCAATGGAAGAAAGGCCGCCGAGGTCGGAGAGGATGGTGGTGAGGTCCATGGGGTGGGAATCAGGGAGGGAGTGAGGAAGGGAAGAACGTCGATGGCAGCGTAAGGAATGGCATTGCGAGCGAGCGGTAAAATGCAGAGAGGAACACCGCGGCATCGCCACAACACGCAATCGAGCGAATCCTGCACGCCTTTCCGCAACCGCACCCGAGATGGAGTTTGACTGAGATTATCGAGTTTAGCGACTGCGGCTAATTTCGCTGATTTCGGTATACTCCACCGAACAACGCCCCGCTCGTCGGGCTTCGCGGAGTCGGGAAGACGGTTCTCCTCGATCGAATGCGGATGGAGGTAGATGCTTCCGGAATTCACACTATGCGAATCGAGGCACCCGAGAATCGCTCGTTGCCGGCGATCATCGCAACAGAGCTCCGTCAGGCGATGCTCAAGCTGTCGCTCAGTGCGAATGCGGGGCACCTGGCTAAGCGTTCGCTGCGTGCCCTCGCCGGTTTCGCCAAGCGGCTGAAGCTCAAGTACAACGACATCGAAGTCGGCCTCGATTTCGATCCCGAACCTGCGCTTGCCGACAACGGCGATCTTGAACTCGGTCTGCAGGATCTGTTCGAAACGGCGGGGCTCGCGGCGAGAAGTGCCGGCACTGCACTCAGTTTGTTCGTGGACGAGTTGCAGTACGTGAAGGAGCCGGAGCTTGCGGCACTGATCACGGCGTTGCATCGCACGGCGCAGAGCCAGCTCCCGGTTGTGATGGTTGGCGCAGGTTTGCCGCAGCTGCGCGGCCTGATGGGAAATGCAAAGTCGTATGCGGAACGGATGTTCGACTTCCCGGAGATCGGCCCGCTGTCGCCCGAAGCCGCACGTCAGGCACTCGACAATCCGGCGAGGCATGAAGGTGCGGAGTTCACGGCCGAGGCGCTCGATCGGAACATCGCTCGGACACGTGGCTATCCGTATTTTCTGCAGGAGTGGGGGAAACATTCGTGGAACGCCGCCACGAAATCGCCGATCACTCTGCTCGATGTGGAGCAGGCATCGCGCACTGCAATCGCGGCGCTCGACGACAGCCTTTTTTGGGGTGCGGTTTGACCGGCTGACGACATCGGAAAAGCGTTACCTGCGGGCGATGGCCGCGCGTGGCCCGGGTCCACATCGATCAGGGGACATCGCAGACGAGTTGGGCTTGAATGTCTCAGCGCTCGGGCCGACGCGAGCGAAGTTGATTGCGAAGGGGATGCTCTGGAGTCCGGGGCATGGTGATATAGCGTTCACGGTGCCGCTGTTCGATGCGTTCATGCGGAGGATCATGCCGGGGGATGAGTGGCGAGCGTAGGGGCCGCACTCGCGTAGACGGCCATCGCTGCAAAACACAGAGCGCGATCGCAGCACCGCAACTCAACTTCATGCCAACAAGTCTGTGTCATTCAATCGGTCCGCGTGGCGATCTTTGGTGCACAGAAGGGCGTCTGCGAGATGAACCCTCATCGTTTGGCAGTGCGGGATCGCCGCGCGCAGATACCGGCCACCAACTGGTGGCAGCCAGCGTAAGCGGGAGTGCAGCGGCGGGTTTCAGCGAATCCGTAAAGGCGCTTTGCATTGGCAGATGCCGGCGCGATAGGCGCGTTCGTCTCGGTCGCCGCTTGACAAGACGAGACACACGCCATTTTAGTAGTGTTGAAGTGACACGATTGGCGCGAGCGATTCGGCAACGCGACAGCATCGGAGCAGGAGCGTCGACACGCAACGTGTCTGATCGGAAACATCGCGCACTAACCACGCAATTCCGCGAGTTCTGAGCCTCATCACCGAGCACACGCCGAGGTATCGCATGGCCGCCAACGACGGCAGCGACTTCTCCAAGAAAGACGCAGCTATACTCACTGATGCGAATTTGAAAGCCGTCTCGCGCGCGTGGCACGACGCGCGAGACGCAGCCCAGGCGCTTGGCGAGCTACCCGAGCGCGCAGCCGGAAAGGCCCGGGATGCACTGCATGCACACGGCATCAAACACGCACGCGACAAGTTGTACGTCTTGGATCGCCAGCTCGTGATCCACAATGGTCAGCTATTTGAGCTCGAGCGGCAGAACGCCGATCTCTACCACACCATCATGAATCGCCTCCGAGTAGTTTTGGGCGTGCGTAGTGTCCTTATCTTGCCAGAATAGACGTCCGCAGCGGCGAGGATCTCACAGAAATGGATGCCGCACGCAGAACTCATGGAGGGTCCAGCGAACGCTGCTGGTTCACGCGGATGACTATGCATGCCGGGCAGAAAAATGGTCACCTCAGCCTCTCTCAACGCCGATTGAAATAGCACATTATCGACGGCAGCAGACTGCGCAGGTGATTGAAGATGCTTTGATCGCTGGGAACCTTGCGCGCGCTACGGCTTGGCAAACTCAGGGAGGCGAGCCGAGCGCACGCTCTGCCTTAGCCCTGTTTCGCAATACTAGCCCCGCCTCTTTCCCCGCCTGTCGGATGCCGGCACGAATCGCTGCGAACGGCACGCCGATGTCTTCCCAGAGCTGCTCAGAAGTCCAGCGCGTATGGGATGAGAAGTGCGCGCGCTCACGTGCCGGTACATCGTTTCTGCCGCGGCGTGGTATCAGGTCTGCCGCGACCACGCGGGTCCGCGTTGGGTCGCGAAATGGTTTTTCCTGCGCCAGAAAGGCATGCAGACGCAGGACGTTCACGCGCTCCTCACGTATAATCGCTCCCTGACCGAAGGTGCCGGGGTTGATGTATCGCACCGCGAGAATCTTCCCGTCACCAAGCGGCCACTCAGGGTGTACGACGAGCAGATTGCAGCGTAGCTGAGTCTTTCGATGCGCGCCGCCAAGCCTTCCGACGACCTCGTTGATCGCGCGCCGATCCTCGGTAGCCACAAGGATCTCACGTTCTCCGCGCCTCTGCTCCTTCGGGTCGAGCTGATCGAAATACGCCGCTTCATCGGAAACACATGCGTCGATCTGTTGAAGCGCGGCCACACCCACAGACTCGCGCCAGCCCGATCGGCTGATCACGAGTTCCCTCCAGCGCTCACCGAGCTCCCAGATCGAATCCTCGCGCTGCAGTGATCCATTCGACAGCATGTGATTGTTGTACAGACGCGGACGTTTCCGCGCATCCGGTTCCGACGAGCACTTGTGGAGGTACAGGTCGACGATCGCGTCTTCGAGCCAGAACCGGCATTTCGTCGCCAACGTCTGCCCAATCATCCAGTTTTCGACCAATGCCTGAACGGTATCCTCATCCTCCATACCATGGAGCAACGTGGCATATACTGGATCTTGGCGCGATGCGAACGCCTCGAAGCTCTGGCGTCGCCGACGATCATCGAGAGCGTCAGCGATACCGTCGCCGAACCGCTTTGCGACAATCGCGATCTAGGCGGCATGTGTGGAGTGCGCGGCACTCTCAGCCTCAAGCTCGCTCGCATGCGGCCGGAGACGACGCCGGAAACTGTCAATCATGCAGCGTGACGCTGAACATCAGACGGCACTGCCATCATCGTCGTACTCATCATCGGCATTCGCCAGGAAACGCACATCCCGATGGAACACCAGGTACGCCGCCGTCTCCGGCGGAAGGGCTCGCAGCCGGAGGTCAGCGGTCAGGTGCAGGCGTGCATACTCCTCGGGCGGAATTCGGGGACTCAGCATGATGCGTCCTGCGGCATCAAAGCTGATCAATCCGTAGTCAAAGAGGCGATCGAGCGTACCGACAAGGAGCAACCCGTTGGCCGGATCGACCCGCTCGGAGTTTGAACACAGCGCCCAGGGCTTGATGTGCGATGCGACAAGCGCCGCACTAATCGTGGTACCAGTGACAGCGCAGCATCCTTCCCAGCGGTCGAGCAGTTCTTCGCGAAACCGGCCTTGGCCAACGCGTGCACTGATGACAGCCTTCCGCTCCGTCTCTGTCAGATCGTCGAGTTCACCCGACCCGGTGACGGATTCGATGTCTTCTGTCGGATCCTCGCTTGGCCCGTTCGACTCGTCGTCATCGTCATCCGGCCACATCGCCTCAGCTGCATCGTCAGAAATCTCATGGTAGTCTGCGAAGCCGATCTGCTGTAGGGCCAATGCCAGCGTGTCGCGCATCACGAACACCCAGACATCCGGCTCGCCCTCAGTCGGCGCGGCAATGCGACGGCCACCCACGCACGCGAACATCACCCAGTCTCCCCGGCTGCGACCATCCGACGGCTTCCACTCCGTCTCCAGATCCGGATCGAGTTCGAGTGCCAGTGCCTTCGCAAAGTGGCCGAGCACTGAGTTCGTCGCATTCACGCTGTTGCTGCCAATCGTGCGCGCCATCTCGAATCGACTGAGCGCGCGATTCGGTGCCAGCGCCAGCGCTTTCACAAGCGTACGCGCCTTGTCGCTCCACGCCATCGCCCGAAGCGCCTCGGCTACATCGCTGACTTCATAGTCATCGACGAATGTCAGCTCAGGCCCAGTCTCCTCATCAGTCATTGCGGGCGCCCTCCCTGGCAGACGTTGGTGTTGGTGACACCTTGATATATACCAGCGTACGCGTTGCTGGCCGCATGTGATGAGCGCGAGGACATCAGGCAACAGCTTTGATACGGGGAAGATCGAAACCGTCCGGAACTCACACTCCGCGCACAGACGATCTGGCGCTTTTAATGCTGCACACAAGAATAGATTGCTGCACTTGTGCGCTTTTCACGCCGTCCGGCAAAATGACCAACCCCTTCTTCGA
>JANMWU010000226.1:0-24601 GCA_031380785.1 Gemmatimonadaceae bacterium | reverse complement strand
GTTCGACTGGCATGCGCAACCCGGCGCGTTTGAGCGGCTGACGCCAGCCTGGCAGCCGTCGCGCGTAGTGTCGCGCTCCGGCGTTGGTATCACCGACGGCAGCCGGGTCGAGGTGGAAGTCCCCGTGCTCCACGGGCTTATCCACCAGCGGATGCTGATGGAGCACCGCAACTACGCCGAGGGGTCCGGGTTCTCCGACACCCAGATTGCGGGACCGTTCAACCAGTGGACCCACACCCATCGGATGGAACCGGTCTCCGACTCGTCCAGCATTCTCGAGGATCGCATCGCCTGGGAGCTACCGCTGGGTTTTCTTGGCGAGATTGGCGCTGGATGGTACGTCCGGAGTCAGCTGGAGCGGTTGTTCGACTTTCGGCATGAGCGCACCAGGATCGATCTCGAACGCCATCAGGCTTTTGCCGATCAACCGCGGCGTACCGTCGCGATTACCGGCGGCACCGGCATGATCGGCACCGCCCTCACCTGGCTGCTCCGGACCGGTGGCCACACGGTACGCTGGATCACCCGCAAGCCCGACGCAACGCGCGGTGATATCGGCTGGGATCCGGCGACCGGGCAACTCGATCCGGCAGACCTGGCAGGCATCGATGCAGTCGTGCACCTCGCTGGCGCGAATGTCGGCGAACGCTGGACGCCCGAGCACAAACTCGAAATTCTGACCAGTCGGGAGCAGGGAACCCGAACAATTGTCAACGCGATTCTGGGAATGGCGAAACCTCCAGAGGCTCTGCTATCAGGGTCTGCGGTAGGGTACTATGGCGATACTGGCTCGTTAGTGGTCGATGAAACATCGCCGCGGGGCAACGATTTCCTTTCGGATGTCACACAGGTCTGGGAGTCCCTGACTCAACCTGCCGCGGATGCCGGGATTCGCACAGTCGTCGCGCGAACCGGAGTGGTGCTGTCACCGGCTGGCGGCGCGCTGGCCAAAATGCTCCCCGCGTTTCAGCTGGGCGTTGGCGGCCCACTCGGATCAGGAAAACAGTGGATGAGCTGGATTTCTCTGGATGATGAGATCGGCGCCCTCTACTTCCTGCTGATGAACCGTGTCTGCCGGGGCGTTTTCAATCTCACGGCGCCAGCCCCGGCGCGGAATGCCGAGTTCGGCCATACGCTTGGTCAGGTGCTGCATCGGCCGGCGTTTTTCCCGGTGCCGGCGTTCGCGCTTACGGCCCTCTTCGGCGAGATGGCACAGGCCACGGTTCTCGCTGGCCAGCGTGCGCTTCCGGTCCGCCTGGAGGGCGCCGGATTTCGGTTTTGTCACCCTTCGCTGGCCGAGGCGTTACGCTTCGAGCTGGGGGCGTGACAGGCGTCAGCATGCGGCGCCTGACTGAAACATTTTGACACGCCGCGTCGTCTTTTGATTGTCAGCGAGCCGGACACGCAAGCGCGTGAACCCGAGCCCGGACGGAGATTGCACAGGTGGTCGTAATTCTTGTTGAAGGCGTGTTGTTCGTCGCGGCGCTCGCGGCGTGCACCGCCTTTTTGTTTTGGGTAGTCACGGCGTTCACACCGCTCGGCACCCGGTTGAAGCAGGCGGAGAATCGCCGGCTCATCGACCAGCGTGCCGCTCTTACCTGCCCCATCCACGGATGGCAGGCGCCGGACTCACTCGTGCGACTCAATGGCGGCGAGTCGCTGTGTTCAAAGTGTTACCAGGAGACTTTATATGGGCAGCTCGATCGGTGATCGCCTTTCGCAGATGGGCGCATCTGCGTCTGGCGGTGGCGGAGCCAGGAAGGCCGTCCTCGGCATCGGTATCGTCATTGGCGCAATCTTCCTCGCGACCAGCTCGGCATCCTACATCTCGCCAGGCCACGTCGGCATCGTAATCCATCGCGCCGGTGGTGGTGTGGACAAGACGCCGCTCGGTCCGGGCCTGCACCTGCGCAATCCGCTCTTTACGCAGATCGTGGAGTATCCGACGTTCATGCAGACGCTGGTGCTCACGCGTGGCACCACGGAAGGGTCGGTCAACAATGACGAAATCAACGTGAACTCGCAGGAAGGGCAGCCGCTCTCGGTGGACGTTTCGATGTCCTTCGAGCTCGACCCCGCACGCGTGCCACAGCTCTATCAGACCTTCCGCACCGACATCGCCACGATCCAGCACGGCTACGTCAAGCAGACCATTCGCCAGGCACTGCAGGAAGTGATCGGCGGCGAGCAGATTGCCGACATCATCGGCCCCAAGAAGGCCGAAGCGGTAGGACGTGCGCAGGCGCTGATATCAACGCGACTCGCGCCGTACGGCATCGAGGTGAAGCAGTTCACGCTCAATGAACTGCGCGCGCCGGAAACCGTGATGTCGGCCATCAACACCAAGAACGTGATGCAGCAACAGGCGTTGACCGCGCAGAACGAACTGCAGAAAAACACCTTCCAGGCGCAGGGCGACAGCATCAAGGCTGCTGGCCGGGCCAAGGCGATTCTCGCAGAAGCGCAGGCGCAGGCACAGGCCAACCAGTTGCTCGCCAAGAGCATCTCGGGCAGCCTGGTGCAGTACGAAATGGCAAAGAAGTGGAACGGCGTGATGCCGCAGGTGAGCGGCGCCGCGATGCCGATGATTCAGATGCCGAGCATGAGCAAGCCGTAAGGCAGAGTTCGCAATATCAGCGGTGAAGGGGTCGCCGATTCACGACGCATGTTTGCGTCACCGTGAATCGGCGACCCCTCTGTCATTCGGATTACAACCGCCTAAGCTTGGTGCACGCGACATCGCTCCGCTGCGGACCGCGTGACCCTCACGCACACCGAGAAATTTCGCCATGGGAATATTCAGCGCTTTGAAGGACAAGCTGTTCGGCGCCAGCACGCCGGTTCCGCCAGTCACGCCGCCCGCCCCGGCAGCCGATGCAACCGCTTCTGCTGCTGCGCCCGCGCCGGTGATTCCGTTGCTTGATGTCGAAGCCGTGCTCACGTTCATGGCATCGCAGCACAAGGGACAGCTCAATTGGAAAGAGTCGATCGTCGATCTGATGACGCTGCTCGACATGGACAACAGCCTGTCCAATCGACGCGCGCTCGCAGACGAACTTGGCTTCAAGGGTGACAAGCAGGACACCGCCACGATGAACGTCTGGCTGATCAAAGAGGTCATGCGGCAGTTCGCCGCCAACGGTGGTCACGTTCCGGCCTCGATGACCGACTGAGAATGTGAACGCAGTAGGTTGAAGGGGTGTAACAGCCGCTCGGAGCCGGGGACCGCTTCGAGCGGTTTGCCTTTCTTTCCAGCACCGATCGATGCCACCACATCACGCCTTGATCGCGACCGTAGCGGCCAGCCTCGGCGTCGCGTTCGTCTTCGGCCTCATCGCTGCGCGTCTCAGGCTACCGCCCATTGTCGGCTACCTGCTGGCCGGCATTGCTGTCGGCCCATTCACGCCGGGCTATGTGGTGGACAGCGGCATCATTGCGCAGGCCGCCGAACTTGGTGTCATCCTGCTGATGTTCGGTGTCGGATTGCATTTCTCGTTTCGCGACCTGATGGCGGTCCGACGCGTCGTGGTGCCGGGCGCGCTTCTGCAGATTCTGTTTTCAGCCAGCATCGGCACCACCCTCGGTCGCCTGTGGGGATTGAGTTGGGGCGGCGCACTCGCGCTGGGAGTTTCGGTCGCGGTGGCCAGCACGGTGGTGCTGCTCAAAGGCCTCGAAGCGCAGGACCGCCTCGACTCACCCGACGGTCGCATCGCCGTGGGATGGCTGGTGGTGGAAGATCTGGCGATGGTGGTCATCCTCGTCCTGCTGCCCGCCGCCGCGCCGATGCTCGGCGGACATGCTGCGGTGGAGACCACGGGCAGCGTGTTACTCGCCGCAACGCTGGCTATCGCTCTGGCAAAGGTGCTGGCCTTTGCCGTGCTCATGTTTGTCGTTGGCCGACGCGCGGTGCCCTGGCTCCTCGAGCACGTGGCGAGGGTTGGTTCACGCGAACTGTTCACGCTTGCCGTGCTTGCAACCGCGCTCGGCATCGCGACACTTGCCGCGGAAGTCTTCGGTGTGAGCTTCGCGCTCGGCGCCTTTTTCGCCGGCGCCGTGGTGAACGAATCAGAGCTCAGTCATCGCGCCGCAACCGACGCATTGCCGCTGCAGGATGCGTTCGCGGTGCTGTTCTTTCTCTCGGTGGGCATTCTGTTCAATCCGTTGGTGGTGGTGCACTCGCCGATGCAGGTGCTGGCACTGGTGGCGGTCATCATCGTCGGCAAGTCGGTCGCGTCGTTCACGCTCATGCGGGTGCTGGGACAATCGGCGCGTTCGTCACTGATCATCGGTGCGAGCCTGGCGCAGATCGGCGAATTCTCTTTCATCGTGGCCGGACTGGGCGTCACGCTCGGCCTGTTCACGCGCGATACGCAGGCGATGGTGGTGGCGGCGGCGCTGATCGCGATCACCGTCAATCAGCCGCTGCTCGCCGGAGTCGGCGCGCTGCTGGCCCGCGCCGAGGAACAGCAACGGGTGGCGCAGATCGCAGCGGCGCGATCGGGTCAGCTCGCAGCGCCGCACGATGTGCCGCTCAGCGCGCGCGCCACGCGAGCACCGATGGACGCAGTGGATGATCCGTTCGACTTCGCTCGCTTCCGCGATCATGTAGTCGTGGTTGGCAACGGACGAGTCGGTGCGACCGTCACCGACGCGCTGCACCGCGAATCGGCGCGCTATGTAGTTGTCGACGAACTGGAGCGGGTGGTGGCCGGCCTCCGTGCGCGAGGCGAACGGGCGGTGTACGGTGACGCGACGCGTCCCGACGTGCAGGAACGTGCCGGCGTTGCACATGCACGGCTGATCGTGGTCACCGCGCCGGAACCGATTCGTGCGCGGCGGGCGGTCGAAGTGGCGCGCGCGCTGAATCCGCAGATCGCGATCGCCGTGCGCACGCACAGCGCCAGTGAGCAGGCGTTCTTCGAGGACTTTGTGCACGCACACGGCGCGACCGGCCGCGCGATTTATGCCGAACGCGAGGCGGCGCGGAGTCTCGCCCACTACGCACTGCAGTCGCTTGGTCGCAGCGACGATGAAGCCGATGCGGTCATCGACGCCATGCGCAATTCCCGCATCGCGCCTACCGATACGTTTGCCACAATGCAGGCCAAGAAATTCCGTCCGATGATGGCGCCGGATCCAAATCACCCGACGACGTAGTCACGTCGCTCAGGAGTGCGCTGTCGCGGGACTGACGGTCACTGGTACACCGCTGAAGCTCGCGTTGCCGGTCAACGTGTCGAGTCGCTGATCGTCGGTGAGATCGTTGATGCTCACGCCGGCGTGGACGTTGGCGGTGGTCAGTCGCGTGCCCGCGCGACCATGTCCCCAGCCGTGGGGAAGGCTCACCACGCCGGCCATGACCACGTTCGTCACTTCCACCACTGCCACCACGCTCCCGACGCGCGACGAGATGCGCACATCGTCGCCGTCCTTCACGCCGCGCGCCGCTGCATCGGCCGGGTGCATCTGCAGCGTGCAACGGTTCGGGCCGCGCACCAGTCGATCGCTGTTGTGCATCCAGGAGTTGTTGGAGCGCAGCGACCGACGCCCGATGAGTGCCAGCGTGCCATCGCCCGACGCGGCTGCGGCAAGGCTCGCGTTCAGACGCGCGATGTCGCCACGAAACAGCATCGGGGCGAGATGCAGTCGACGGTCGGCGGTGCGCAGTCGCCCGGGCAGCGACGGTTGCAACGGACCGAGATCCACACCGTGTGGATTCTCGTCGAGCGTCCTGAGACGCAGTCCGCGCCTGAACGGAAAGAACCCGGCGCCGTATGGTCCCTGTCGCAAAGCGATATCGAGCATGCCGCGTGGCCCGAGGCGCGCCAGTGCGGCCGCTTTCGCGCGCGCCGAGAGCGAGTGACTCAGACGCGAGGTGAGTGCGCTGAGAATCTCCCAGTCGTGCCGCGCATCGGCCGGCCGCGGAAAGATGGCGGGCGAGTATTTGGCGGTATTGCGCACTGCCAGGGTGTGAAATACGAGATCGTAGTGATCGCGCTCGAGTGCAAACGTGGGCGGCAGAATCAGGTGCGCGTGGCGCGTCGTTTCGTTGATGTAGAAGTCGATCGCAACGAAGAATTCGAGCTGTCCGAGTGCGCGCTCGAGTCGTGATCCGTTCGGCGTGGAGAGCACCGGATTGCCGGCGTGTGTGAGCAGCGCGCGCACCTGTCCCTCGCCGCGCGTTTCGATCTCTTCGGCCAATGCCGACACCGGCAGCTCGCCGGCGAACTCCGGCAGTCCGCGCACCCGACTCTTCCAGCGCCCGAACCGCACGCCGCCGCGTCCGCGCTGATCGGCACGCAGAATATCGATCGCCGGTGTCGTGAACATTGCGCCGCCGCGCGCATCGAGTCGGCCCGTCACGACGTTCAGCGCTGAGATGAGCCAGCAGGCGAGTCCGCCGAATTCCTGCATCGACACGCCCACCCGACCGTACGCGACCGCCGTGGGCGCCGCAGCAAAGTCGCGTGCGATCAGGCGGATGTCGTTGGCGCTGACACCGGTGGCGTCCGACACACGCTCCGGCGGGAATGCCGCCGCGATCTCGCGCAGCGCATCAAGCCCATCGAGATATGCGTCGTAGCTGGCGACGCGCACACTGCCGTCGGCGAAAATCACGTGCAGCAACGCCAGCATCAGCAGCGCGTCGCTGCCCGGCCTGATGAAGTGATGGGCATCAATCAGCCCGGCGGTTTCGCTCCGCCGCGGATCGACCAGCACAACGCGACCGCCCCGCGCGCGGATGGCACGAATGCGATCCATCACGCCGGGGGCAGACATCAGGCTTCCGTTTGACGCGGCTGGATTGGCGCCGAACATCAGCAGGTGCCCGGTGTGATCGATGTCGGGAATCGGAATCAGCAGCGCGTGTCCGAACATCAGCAGCGCCGCGACGTGGTGCGGCAGCTGATCGACTGACGTGGCGGAAAAGCGGTTCCTGGTCCGCAGCGCGCGCAGCAGGTCGGGCGCGAAGAGCATCGCACCGGAGGAATGCACGGTCGGATTGCCGGAGTACGTCGCGACGGCATCGCGTCCATGCGCGCGCTGCACCGCAGTCAGTCGTGCGGCCGCTTCATCAAGTGCCTCGTCCCACGGAACTTCCTTCCACTCGGTGCCCTGCCGACGCATCGGTCGCCGCAGCCGGTCGGGATCGTCGTGCACATCCTGCAACGCGACGGCCTTGGGGCAGATGTGACCGCGGCTGAACGGATCGTCCGGATCGCCGCGAATGTCGGTCACACGCGGGCCGTCAGTGCTCACCACAATGCCGCACATCGCTTCGCACAGTGTGCAGGTGCGGAAGTGGCGGGTGACGGGCATGCGACGTGTGGTGAAGGGCGGGAGAGCGGAATATTTCGCGGCAATTCATGCTAGCCGCCGTGCATGCATTCGGTGAAGTCAGGTTGGCCGCCGGGGTCGTTGCTTCGCCGAGACCGACTTGATGATCAACCGCGATTTCGCCATCGGATCGATTGGCCGTACCGCGAGCCGTATCGCATGCGCTATCAGCGTACGTATCTCGTGTTCGTCGAGCGTGTCGGCGCTTTCCATTCGAACTGACCGGACGCGGTTCGCGCTTCCGTCAAGCCGCTTCCCCGGATCGGGAATGGATGGGCCGTTCTGCAGAAAAAACAACCTGACCCAGCTCGGATAGATGGCCAGCGATACGATCGCTTCCGATGCCTTCTCGCCCGGTGCGTAGCCGATCGCGAGCGCGTTGTAGTTGTCGTATACGAGCTCTGACGCGCCAGGGAGAATGCTCCGGATCTTCCGGCGGGCCTTCTTCGCCGTGGCGGCGATGGCGGGCGTGAATGCGGCGAGGAATTTCGCCAGCTCCTTTTCCGCCCCGACACTCATGACATGAACACCAGCGCCGCTGCGATCGCCGCCGGAAGAAATTGTATAAAAAGTATTGAACGCTTCGCGGTGATTGCGCCGTACACGCCGGCGATCATCACGCACGCCAGAAAGAACAGCGCGATGCTTCGGGCGTTGAGCGGATTCGTCAGCGACCAGGCCAGGCCGCCGGCCAGGAAGCCGTTGTATAGCCCCTGATTTGCCGCCAGCACCGCCGAGTCGCGTGCCTTTTCTGCGCTGTTCCCAAACGCCTTCAGGCCATACGGCTGCGTCCAGAGAACCATCTCGAGATACATGATCGCCGCGTGGATGAAGGCGACAACGGCCACGGCAACCATCGCGGGAATCGACACGGCGGACCTCGTGATTTTGACATCGACAGCGTGAGCGCCGCAGAGTCTGGCGCGCCGGTCCGGACCCGGATCGGGTGCAGTACGCTACAGGTGGTTCCGCTCTTTGACCACCGCCCAGGTTGGACACTGCGGTGTCGGACCGCGCGGCGGGGTCGTTTCGGCTGAGGGCAGGGTGTCGGCAACCGCCATTACGGCCAGATCGAAGATGAGATCGGCCCTATCCGGGATCACCGGCGGTCGTCCCGCTTCGCCATACGCCAGCGGATACGGGATAAACAGACGCCGCTCCCCGCCAACACGAATGCCGGCGAAACCGAGGTCCCATCCGACTATCACCCGCCGCACACCGAGCGGGAATCCGATCGGAGTCCTCGGAGTGCCGTTCGGCATGGTATCCCGCGATGAGTCGAACTTGCTGCCGTTCCGTAGCCAGCCCGTGTAGTGCACGTAGACGCACTGTCTTGGTCCGACCAGAGCCCCCGTTCCAACGGTCCCATCGATGTAGCTGAGCGCGAGGGCGATCTGCTCTCTGCCAACCATCTGCGGAATCGACGAGGGCAAGCTGGCTGGCGCGGGCTGATGGTGGCATGCAGCGAGCACGAGCGCAGCAACGTACGGCAGAAGGTTTCGCATGCCGCCAACGTACGCCGGCGATCAAGGGGTCCGGCGATCAAGGGGACAGATCAATGGGACAGATCAAGGGGGCGATCAAGCGGTCGGCGATCAAGCGGTCGGCGATCAAGGGGTCCGGCGCTCTTGATCGGATCAAGAGCTCTGACAACTTGATCCCTCGATCGTCTGATGAGTGCGGTGAAAAAACGCTCTGCTGACACCGCGCTCCCGACACTGCCGAGTAAGTTGCGGGTTCTCCCCTACACACGATGACGACGCCGACACTGGTGGACGCGCCGCCCGCCGGCGTGCTAAACGACTTGCGCGAAGTTGTGAGCGACCTCAGCCATGCAAGAGGGCTGATATACCAACTCACACTGCGCGACATCCGTGTGAGGTACAAACAGGCTGCGATGGGATTCGCCTGGGCGATTCTTTCGCCACTGCTCATCGTTTGCGCCGGCATCATCGTGCGCGTCGCGCTGCTGCACATGGCGGGCAAATCGTTCGAGCTGAGTTCCGCCGCCGCGATCGTGGTGAAAGGTCTGGCGTGGGGATTTTTCTCGGCTGCGATCGGCTTCGCCACCACCTCCCTGTCAGGCAATGCGGCGCTAATCACCAAGGTGTATTTCGCGCGCGAAACGTTGCCGCTGTCAGTCATTCTGGCATCGACCTTCGACTCGCTCATCGGCACCACCGCCATGCTGCTCTTACTGCCGTTTCTCGGCTGGACTCCGACCTGGGCCGTGCTCTGGGTGCCGTTGCTTGCAGTGACGCTCTTTGTGTTCACGCTGGGCGTCGGCCTGTTCGTGAGTTGCGCCAATCTGTTCTTCCGTGACGTGCGCTACATCACGCAACTGCTCGTTACCTTCGGCATCTTGTTCAGCCCCGTGTACTATGAACCGAGCGTGCTTGGCTCGCGCTGGATCGTGCCGCAGATGCTGAATCCGATCGCGCCGATCCTCGAAGGTTTGCGACTCTCGATGGTGGACGGCCACAATCTTTTGCAGCCGATCACCCGAATCGCGGATGGTGCGGTCATCTGGAGTCCGTGGTACCTGGGCTACAGCATGGCGTGGGCGTTTGGCGGGCTGATCATCAGCGCACTGATTTTCCACCGATCGCAGTTCCGATTTGCGGAGTACGTCTGATGGTGCCGGTGACACCGCGCATCGAGTTCAACGGCGTCTGGAAGAAATTCCGTCGGGGAGAGGTACACGATTCGTTGCGCGACCTGATTCCGGCGCTGGCGCGTCGCATGACCGGTCGTCAGCGAACCGCTGCTGAACTTCAGCGTGACGAGTTCTGGGCCGTGCGCGATGTCTCGTTCACCATCGAACCGGGACAGACGCTTGGGGTGATCGGCAATAACGGCGCCGGCAAGAGTACGATCCTCAAGATCCTCACGCGCATCCTGCGACCGTCGCGCGGATCGTACGTCGTGCGCGGCAGGGTCGGGGCGTTGATCGAGGTGGCGGCCGGCTTTCACCCCGACCTCACTGGCCGTGAGAATATTTTCCTGCAGGGCGCCATCATGGGAATGGGCCGCACCCAGACGCGGCGGAAGCTCGAAGAGATCATCGCGTTCTCCGAGATCGAGCAGTTCATCGATACGCCGGTGAAGCGGTATTCGTCGGGCATGAACGCGCGTCTCGGTTTTTCGATCGCGGCCCATCTCGATCCGGACGTGCTGATCATCGACGAAGTGCTGGCGGTCGGCGACTGGACCTTCCAGAAGAAGGCGTTCGGCCGTATCCGTGATCTGGCGCGCAGCGGAATGCCGGTCGTCGTCGTGTCGCACCAGCTCGATCGTATCGCTGAGCTCTGTACTCACGCGCTGCTGCTGTCGCAGGGCAGGATGGTGACGACCGGCGCTCCGGCTGATGTCATCGGCGCCTACATGCGCGGTGCGATCGGCAGCGGTGAGATTGCCAGCGCGCTGTCGCCGATCATCATCGAGTCCGCCGAACTGCTCGACGGCAATGAAGTTCGTTCCGGAGAATCGGTGCGATTCCGTATCAGCGGCGAAACGCGTCACGACATCGCACGACATGTCGAGCCGGTCGGAATTATCATCCGCAGCGCGCAGTCTGGGGAGATCGTGTTTGCCACGGGCACGTCGGTGTTTGAACTCGACTTCCGCATCGGTTCGTTCACCATCGATATCGAACTGCAGATGAATGTGCAGCCGGGGATCTACCTCGCCGACATCGGTGTGTGGGATCGCGCCGACGAAAAGCAACTCATGGCCGGTCCGAGCCTGAACGTGCGGGTACTTGAGGGTCGGCTGTTCCTCGGCGCGACGAACTTCAATGCCCGCATGGAGCTCCATCAGTCAGCAGCGATCGCCGAGCGGGCCCGCGCGTGATCCCGGTGCAGTTCAGTTCGACCGTGGTGCGTGCTGCGGCCGTGACGCTGGTGGACGTACCGGAAGAAGCCGGCGGCGACGATTTCGCGCTCCTGTCGGTCGGGGAACGTCGTCGCGCTGAGCGCTTCGCCGTGCAACCGGCGCGCGCTGCGTATGTCACGGCGCGCGCGGCGCTCCGGCGCCAATTGGGCCGGGAGCTGTCTCGTGACGCTGATGCCATTGCCATCGGTGTCGACGAGCGCGGCCGACCGTTTCTCGAGGAGCAGATCAGCGACGCCCCGGACTTCAACCTGTCGCATTCCGGTGCCCTGATCGCCATTGCGATCGCGCGTGGCGGAAGAATTGGTGTCGATGTGGAATGGCACGGCCGGAATACCGGTTTGCGTGAGCTTGTCCCGCAGGTGATGGGTGCGCGTGAAGCCGCGCTCCTCAACACGCTCCACGGCCAGGAATTCAGGCGTGCCTTTTTTGACTGCTGGACGCGCAAGGAGGCGCTGTTGAAGGCGCACGGTATCGGCATCTCCTATCCATTGCGCTCCATCGACATCCCGACGGTTCCCGCCGACCGGGTGTATCGCGCCGAGCTCGAGCCCGATTCGGTCTGGAGCGTCTGGACATCGTCGCCGCGACCGGACTACACACTGTCGGTCGCGCTGGCCGGCGCTCCGCAGCCCGAATCCGCGACCGGCGAGCTCGACGTCACCGCTTTTTCGCCCTACCGACGCGTGACGCCGTGAGCGCCCGAATGCGGCCAGCGGGTACCGAAACGGGGGTTGGGTCGGGAGATACAATTCAGAACGTGATGCTCCCCGACGCCGGCCGCTGCGCCAGCGCGCCGATCATCGTCGTTCGCGATCGCATCTTGCGCTCTCGACAACTGCACCGGCCGACGAGTGCCGGCGCGTTGTCGGCGTGCGTGCACCTGTCACACCTGCAGAGGTCGGAATGAGTGTGACGGACCTGCTGCGACAGGTGGCGGAGCGAGGCGTGGAATTGTGGACTGAAGGGTCGCGTCTGCGTTTCCGCGCGCCGCCGGGTGCACTCGACGCAGCGCACCGGGACGCGCTGCGTCGCGCGCGCGCGGCGGTTGTGGCTGAGCTGCGCGCGCGAGCTGCGGAGCGCGTGACAGTCTCACCGCTGTCGCACAATCAGCGCGCGCTGTGGTTCATCCAGCAGGAAGTGCCACAGACTGCCGCATACCATGTGGCTGCCGCCGCGCGCATCACCTCGCCGGTCGACATTGCGGCACTGCACGATACCGCGCAGGCCCTGTCCGATCGCCATCCGATGCTGCGCAGTACCTATGTCCTGACGGACGATGGTCAGCTGACGATGCGGATCCACGATGTGATCGATATCGCATTCGACCGCGTCGATGTCACGGGCATCGGTGAAAACGCGCTGCAGGATTGTGTGGAAGCCGAGCATCGGCGTCCGTTCGACCTCGAGCACGGGCCGGTTTTCCGCTGCACGCTGTTCACGAGGGCGCCGGACGATCATGTGCTGCTGCTCAACATGCACCACATCGCTGGTGATGCATGGTCATTGCTGCTGGCAATCGAAGAGTTTCTGGCGCTGTACGCCGAAGCGACCGGTATTGCGGCAAAACCCCTGCCCCATCCTGGCAAGGAATACACGGTGTTCGTGGAATGGCAGGCGCGGTTCATCGAGAGCGCCACTGGCGCCGCACTCGGCGAGACATGGCAGCGGACGCTGGCAGCGCCTCGCGGTGAAGTCGAGATCCCGCCGGACCGACAGCGGCCGGAGCGGAAGTCGTATCGCGGCGCAGCGCATCGGTTCGCGATTCCGCCACTGCTGGCAGCGCGCGTGCGCACATTCGCGCGCGAACAGGGCACCACGCTGTACGCCGTACTGCTGGCAACGTATGCGGCGATGCTGTACCGCCTCAGCGGCACCACCGATGTCATCATCGGAACGCCGACCTTCGGGCGGTCGCAGGACGATTTCACTCGCACCATCGGCCACTTCGTCAATCCGGTGCCGATGCGCATCGCGGTGGAATCGACCTTGTCGTTCCGTGACTTGCTCGGTCGGGTGTCGCAGACCGTGCGTCGCGCGCTCGATGGCCAGGATTATCCGTTGCTGCTGATGGTGCAGCATGCGCATGTAGCTCGTGATGTCAGTCGCTCGCCGTTGTTCGAGGCGTTCTTCGGCCTGCTGGCATTCGACCAGCTGCGCGACGGTGTGAGTGATGAGCGGCAGGCGCGTCCACTCTCGACCGTGCAGGACGTTGCGGGGCTGCGCATCGGCCCGTATCTGCTTCGGCAACACGATACGCAATTCAGCCTTGCACTGCAGTTCAGCGAGCTCAATGGCGCACTTGATGGCTCGCTGACGTACTGCACCGATCTGTATGACGCTGAGACTGCCGCGCGGCTGTGTGCTCACTACATCACGCTACTCGATGGAGCGATCGTGAACGTCGATCAGGCGGTGGAGGCACTCCCGCCCCAGGCACGACGGCTCGGCGGTGACGACGCGGCCGTCGCTCCGGGGGGCATGTCGGCGGCAGCACAGCGGCTGCTCGATGAGCTGGAGGCGCGAGACGTGCGCCTCCAGCTCGATGGCGACAAGCTGAAAGTGAATGCGCCGGTCGGTGCGCTCACGGATGAGCTCAAGTCGCGCATGTCGCTCCTGAAGTCCGAGCTCATTGACGCAACCAAGGCAGCGGCCGCACCGCGTGGTGGTTTGAGACGTGTGGCGCGCACGCCGCCGTTGCCGATTTCGTATGCGCAGCAGCGACTCTGGTTTCTCGACCAGATGGAGCCGGGCAACTCGCACTACAACATTGCATTCCCGCTCCGGATCAGCGGCGCACTCGATGTGGCGGCGATGGCGCGTGCGCTGAATGCGCTGCCGCTGCGACACGAAGCGCTGCGGACGCGGATCCGCAATGTGGACGGAAATCCGCGCGCCGAACTTATGGATGATGTCGGCAGCGTTGTGCGCATGGTCGATATCAGCGATCGGCCGGCGGATGCGCGGGTGCAGGAAGCGCTGCGTCTCGCCGATTCACACGGCCGGAGGGCATTTGACCTGGCGAACGGGCCGCTGATTGCGTGCCTGCTGGTACGTCTTGCAGACGACGACCATGTGCTGGTGATCAGCATGCACCACATCGCATCCGATGGTTGGTCAATTGCGGTGGCGTCGCAGGAAATCTGCGCGGTCTACGATGCTGCTGTTGCGCGAATCCCGTCGCCGTTGCCGGCGTTGGCGCTGCAGTACATCGACTTTGCGGCCTGGCAACGCGAACAGATGAACTCCGGCCTGCTGGCGCAACAGGTCGGCTTCTGGCAGCGCGAACTGGCCGGCGCGCCGGTACTGCTCGAGCTGCCGACTGATCGGCCACGTCCGCTGATGCTGACCTATCGCGGCGCCCGCCGCAGGTTTCGCATCGAGCCGGAGCAGTTGCTTTCTCTCAAGGCGTTCGCGCGCGCGAATGGCGTCACGCTGTACATGCTGCTGCTGGCGGCGTGGCAGATTCTGCTGCACCGATATACAGGACAGGACGACGTGGTGGTGGGCTCACCACTTGCGAATCGCGACGACCCCGCGCTCGAGCCGGTGATCGGCTGCTTCGTGAACAACGTTGCAATGCGCGGGCGACTTGGCGGCAATCCGCCGTTCCGCGAGTTCCTGACGCAGACGTCGAAAGCTGTGCTGGCGGCCTTCGACAACCGCGAGGTGCCATTCGACCGAATCGTCGAGGCGTTGCGGCCTGCGCGCAGCACGAGTCACAGCCCGCTCTTCCAGGCCATGTTCACGCTGCAGTCGTTTCCCGTGGACCCGGCGCAGCCGCAGGGACTGAAGATGGAGCTCATGTCGTTGCGTGACGACGCGAATGAACCATCGCGCTTCGATATCACGATGGAGATAGACGAGCACCAGGACGGGCTTCGCACGATATACGAGTACGCCACGGACCTCTTTGACGAAGCGACGATCGCGCGGATGTTCGGAGAGTACGTCGAGCTGCTGCGGCAGGCGCTGGCGGCACCTGATCTCCGGCTGCGCGACATCCCGATGCTCACCGCGAACGACCAGCGGGTTCTGCTGGACGACGTCAACGCGACGCGATTCGAGCACGACCGGTCGGTTTGCATCCATGAGATGGTGGCCGCGGCGGCTGCGGCGTCGCCGGATGCGATCGCCGTGCAAGCCTCGGATACCACGCTGACGTACGGTCAGCTCGAGCGCAGGTCAAATCAGATGGCGCAGCTGCTGCGGGAGCGCGGAGTTACGGACGGATCGCTGGTGGGCGTTTGCCTGGATCGGATTGCCGATCTGCCGGTGGCGCTGCTGGCGGTGCTGAAGGCCGGCGCCGCCTACGTCCCGGTGGACCCGGCGCATCCCGCTGAGCGGCTGGTATACACGCTGACCGATGCGACCGTGGCGTGTGTGATCACGGAAGCGAGGTTTGTTCCGCTGGTAGAGGCATCAAACGCGCCACTGTTGCTTGTGGATGCCGATGATGGGGCGATACTGGCGCAGTCTTCGCATGCGCCTGACTCGCAAGTCAGACCAGAAGATCTGGCCTACGTAATCTACACGTCCGGCTCTACCGGGCGCCCGAAAGGCGTGGAGGTGGAGCATCGGAACGTCGTGAACTTCCTGCGCTCGATGGAGCGCGAGCCGGGCTTCGGCCGAGACGACGTGCTGCTGGCCGTCACGACGCCGTCATTCGATATCGCCGGTCTCGAGATCTTCCTGCCGCTGGTGTGCGGTGCGCGGACGGTGATAGCATCCCGTGCCGACGTACTCGACGGCGAGCAACTGGTCCGGCTGCTCGAAGAGACGCGCGCCACCGTGATGCAGGCGACGCCAGCCACCTGGCGGCTGATGCTCGACACAGGGTGGCAGGGGTCGCCGGCGTTGCGCGTGCTCTGCGGTGGCGAAGCGATGCCGCGTGACCTCGCGCGAGAGTTGCTGACCAGAACCGGCGTCATCTGGAATATGTACGGGCCGACGGAAACCACGATCTGGTCAACAACACATCACGTGACCGATGCCAGCCAGGACATTCCGATCGGGCATGCAATCGGAAACACGACCGTCTATGTGCTGGATGAGTCCGGCCGTCCGGTACCCATCGGCGTCGCTGGCGAACTCTGTATCGGCGGGGAAGGAGTGGCGCGTGGGTATCGGCGGCGCCCCGACCTGACGCAGGAGAAATTCGTCACTGTAGCCCTGGAAGGTCGCGCAGCGGAACGCGTGTACCGGACCGGCGATGTGGTGCGCCTGCGCAGCGATCTCACACTTGAGTTCGTCGGCCGACGCGATCATCAGGTCAAGGTGCGCGGTTATCGTATCGAACTGGGCGAAATCGAATCCGTTCTGGTCGAACACGCCTCAGTGCGGCGTGCAGTTGTCATCGTGCGCGAGGACAATCCGGGTGATCAGCGACTCGTGGCGTACGTGATTCCGGCCGATGACGGCGCGATGGTGGACGCGGAAACGCTGCGCGGACTGTTGCGCGCGCGATTGCCCGAATACATGGTGCCTTCGACGATTGTCCCGCTGCTGGAATTGCCGTTGACGCCGAACGGCAAGATCGACCGCAAGGGCCTTCCAGCGCCGGCTTCCTTGCAACCGGCACCTGGCGCGGCGGTGGACATCGTGATGACAGACCCGCAGCGTCGGGTGGCCGCGATCTGGCGCGAGGTGCTCCGGGTGGAGCATCTCGGCATCGATGACAACTTTTTCGATCGTGGCGGTCACTCGCTGCTGGTTGTGAAAGTGCACGCCGCATTGCGGCGTGAATTTCAACGCGAGTTGACGCTCGTCGACCTCTTTCAGCACACCACCATTGCTGCGCAAGCCGCTCTTCTTTCTTCTGACGCGCCGGACCGCGACGCTTCGATGCAGCGCGCCCGCGCGCGTGCCGCACGCCAGGTGCTCGCCTGACATGGTGATGCACCTGGCCAGCGCCGGAGTGCGTCCGTGAGCGGCGCGCGCAGCGCGCAGCGGCGTGCGATCGCGATCGTCGGAATGAGCGGCCGGTTTCCCGGCGCGCCGACTCTGCGCCGGTTCTGGCAGAATCTGCGCAATGGCGTGGAGTCGCTGAACACGTTCAGCGACGCGGAACTCGACGCCGTTGGTGTGAATGCCGCCGTGCGAGCGCTGCCGGGCTGGGTGCCGCGCGGCACGGTGCTGGAGAATGCGGCTCACTTCGACGCGGGCTTCTTCGGCTACTCGCCGCGCGAGGCGCAGATCATCGATCCGCAGCATCGCGTCTTCCTCGAGTGCGCGTGGGAGGCACTCGAAGATGCGGGATACGCCGGTGAGCCCGAAGGCCAGACAATCGCGGTGTACGCGGGCTCGAGCCTGAACACGTACGTGCTGAGCCAGCTTCTCCCGAATCGTGATCTGCTGGCGTCGGTCGGCGGCTATCAGGTCATGATTGGCAACGACAAGGACTTCCTGACCACGCGCGTGTCGTACAAGCTCGATCTGCACGGACCGAGCATGGCGATTCAGACGGCATGTTCGACGTCGCTGGTGGCGGTGCAGGTGGCGTGTCAGGCGTTGTTCCGCGGCGAGTGCGACATGGCCATGGCTGGCGGCGTCTCGATCAACTTTCCGCAGGGCACCGGCTATCAGTATCAGGAAGGGATGATCTTCTCACCGGACGGCGTCTGCCGGCCGTTTGATGTCGATGCCCGTGGCACGCGCGCCGGCGCCGGCGCCGGCATCGTGCTGCTGAAGCGGCTCGACGACGCAATCGCCGACCGCGACACGATTCACGCCGTGATCCTCGGCGCAGCGATCAACAACGACGGAGCCGGCAAGGCGGGTTTCACGGCGCCGAGCGTCGAAGGGCAGATGGAAGTGATCGCTACGGCGCAGGCGCTCGCCGGCGTGACTCCCGACACCATCAGCTACGTCGAGGCACACGGCACTGCGACACCGCTCGGCGATCCAATCGAGATCACCGCACTTACGCGCGTCTTCCGTGAATCGACTGATGCGACCGCGTTCTGCACCATCGGATCACTGAAAGCGAACCTTGGCCATCTCGATGCCGCGGCCGGAGTGGCGGGACTGATCAAGACGGTGCTCGCGCTGCGTCATCGTGAGCTGCCGCCGCAACTGAATTTCCGCGCGCCGAATCCGCAGCTGCAGCTGGATGCGTCGCCGTTCCGCGTCACGACCAGGTTGGAGACGTGGGCACGGAGTGACACTCCGCGTCGTGCCGGCGTGAGTTCGTTCGGCATCGGCGGCACGAACGCTCATGTCGTTCTCGAAGAAGCGCCGGCGCAGATCCCCAGCGTCCCGGCGCATTCACATCAGCTGCTGGTGCTGTCGGCCAGGTCGGCTGCTGCGCTGGACGCGGCAACGGCGAATCTGTCGGAGCATCTCGGCACGCCCGACGCGGGATCACTGGCGGACATTGCGTACACGTTGCAGGTGGGTCGGCGTGCATTCGCGCACCGTCGCAGCGTGGTGGCGCGCGACGCCGGCGAGGCCCGTGCGCTGCTCGTGACTGCGGATCGCAGTCCGGTGGCAAATGGCGTGCACGAAGGCGGGTCGCGGCCGGTTGCATTTCTGTTCAGCGGGCAGGGAAGTCAGCACGCCGGCATGTGTCGCGAGTTGTATCGCACCGAGCCCGCGTTCCGCGCGGCGGTGGATCGTTGCGCGGAGTTGTTGCATCCGCACTTTGGTCGCGACGTTCGCGAACTGCTGAAGCACGGAACCGATGGTGAGCTGAGCGAGACACACGTTGCGCAGCCGCTGTTGTTCGTGGCCGAGTATGCGCTGGCGGTGCTCTGGATGTCGTGGGGTGTGCAGCCGGCCGCGATGCTTGGGCACAGCATCGGCGAGTATGTGGCGGCGCACCTGGCGGGCGTGCTCTCGCTGGAAGACGCATTGATGCTGGTGTCGGCGCGTGGTCATCTGATGCAGGGTATGGCGCCCGGCGACATGCTGGCGGTGCGCATGACGGCGGCGGAGCTGCGTCCGCGCCTTCCGGCGGGCACTGAGATCGCGGCCATCAATGCGCCGGCGCTATGCACTGTTTCCGGCACACGCGACGCGATCGAGGCACTCACGGTGGATCTCGAACGTGCCGGCATCGAGCACCGTGCGCTGCACACATCGCATGCGTTTCACTCGGCGATGATGGAACCGGCACTGGCACCGTTCCGCGCACTTGTCGCGCGCGTGACGCTGACGGCGCCGCGTCGGCCCTACGTATCGAACCTGACAGGCACGTGGATCCGCCCGGAGCAGGCGACATCGCCCGACTATTGGGTGTCACATCTGCGGAACGCAGTGCTGTTCGCCGACGGTGTGGCCACGCTGGCCGCTGACCCCACGATGCAGCTGCTGGAAGTGGGTCCGGGGAATGCACTGACATCGCTGGCACGTCTCTCGCTGGGGCGTGACGGCGCGTCACGCGCGATGGCGACGCTTCCGCATCCGCGAGAAGCGCGCGGTGAAATGGAAACGATGCTCACGGCCGCGGGCCGGCTGTGGGCAAATGGTGTGACGATCGATTGGGCGGACATGCACGCCGACGAGGCGCTGCATCGCGTGTCGCTGCCAACGTATCCATTCGAACGCAAAGAGCACTGGATTGATGCGCCGGCTGCTGGCGCAGTTGCTGCAACACCGAGTGGCTTGCAGCGTCACGGTAGCGTCGGCGACTGGTGTCAGGAACAGACCTGGACGCGCGCGCCACTGTCGCGTACGCGGCTTGCGACGCTCGCGGGAACGTGGCTTGTGTTCGGCCGCGGCGATGCGCTCGAGCAGTCGCTTCGCGCGCAGTTGACGGAGGTCGGCGTGACGGTGATTGTAGTGGCCGCCGGAGATCGGTTTGCGCAAACGTCGGACTCGGCATTCGTAGTTCGACCAGGCGCGATGGAGGATCACGAGGCGTTGCTGCGCGCGCTCAGGCATCAGGATCGCGCACCGCGCGGAGTCTTCCACCTTTGGAACGTGGGTGCCGATGCGGGCGCGACGTCGCACCATGACACCCTGCACGCGCTGTTGTCGCTGTGCCGCGCGCTGCTGCTCGAAACACCAGAAGCACCGTTGCGCCTGGTGGTTGCGACGAGCGGCACACAGAGCGTCACCGGCGAACCGGTCACGCATCCGTATCGCGCCCTGGCATCAGGACCGGTGCTGGTGCTGCCAGTGGAGCACGAGCGCGCACAGGCGAGTCTGATCGACGTCGACAGCGCACCCGGCGATGACCGGGCCGCGGCCACGGGCAGGGCGCTGGTGAGCGAGGCACGGGCTGACGATGCCGACCAGTTTGTGGCGATCCGGATGGGCCAGCGCTGGGCGCGCCGCTACTCGGCCGTCTCGCTGCCTACGGCCAAGCCGGAAGATCTGCCACTTCGTGATGGCGGTGTCTACCTGGTGACGGGTGGATTAGGTGGGATCGGTGCAACCTTCGCGGAATGGCTGGCCCGTCGTGCACGGGCTCGCCTGATACTCACATCCAGATCTTCGCTGCCGGCTCGCGATTCGTGGGATATCTGGGTGGCGGAGCATGGAACAGCGGACGCCACCAGCGCACGGATCATGGCGGTTCGCCGGATCGAGTCGGCGGGCGGCGATGTTCTGGTGGCAACGGCCGATGTGGCTGACCGGGCGGGAATGGAAGGCGCGCTGCGACTGGCGCAGGATCGGTGGGGCCCGGTTGTCGGTGTGGTTCACGCGGCTGGCGTCCCCGATAGCGAATTGATGTCGGCATACAACCGGGATGCTGTCGAGAAGGCACTCTCCGCCAAGGTTGACGGCACCGCTGTGCTCACGGATCTGCTCAGTGATCATTCGCTCGACTTCGTACTGCTCTGCAGTTCGATCAACTCGCTATTCGCCTTCGCCGGTTCGGCGCCGTACACCGCCGCCAACTCATATCTCGATGCGTTCGCCGTCTCAACGTTGAAGCCGTCAGGCTGGAAGGCAATTTCGGTTGCCTGGGACGTCTGGCGCGATGTGGGGATGGCATCGCACGAAATCCAGCCGTCGGCGGCGCGGCAGGCACAGGTGGCGCTTGGCATCAGACCTGAAGAGGGCGTGGAAGCCTTTACGCGCGCGCTGGCATCGGGTGGCTCGCAATTCGTCATCTCGCCGTGGGATGTGGAAGCGGCGCGACAGCTGCGAGTGCGCCGCCGTTCCAGCACCTCTGGCAGCGCGGAAGCCGCGCCGCGGGATGAGCGGCCAAGTGTGCCCACACCGCGGTCGAGTTCGTCTGTGTTGACTGCCCCATCGGGGGAGATCGAAACGCATCTGGCGAGCACGTGGGAGGATCTGTTGGGCGTAACCCCGATTGGTGCCGATGACAATTTCTTTGAACTCGGCGGTCACTCCCTGCTCGCAACTCGCGTTCTGGCCCGCATCGACAGCGCATTCGGAGTGCGCCTGCCACTGCGGGCAATCTTCGAAGCGCCCACAATCCGCAAGCTGGCGACGCTGATAGCCTCGCAGCCGGGTGAGCTGGCGATCGAGACGGCCGTTGCGCCGAGTGGCGATCGTGAGGAATTCGAACTGTGATGCACGGCGCCACGGAGCTCATTGCACAACTCCGTGCGCTCGACGTGCACCTGCGCGTCGAGGACGGTCGACTGCGCGTGAACGCGCCGAAGGGACGGTTGACGCCGGAGCTCGAAGCCGCGCTGGTCGACCGGAAGGCGGAGCTGCTCGAAATCCTGAGCGCGCGAGCGACTGATCGCACCGGATCGCCGTTGGTCGCCGTTCCGCGCAACGGTCCGCTGCCGCTCTCATTCCTGCAGGAACGGCTGTGGGTGCTGCACCAGCTCGAGCCGACGCAGACAGCGTACAATCTCGCGTCGTCATCGGGTGTCGTGGCCGACATCGATGTGCCACGTCTGGCGAGCGCGATCCGGCGCGTGATCGAGCGTCACGAGATTCTGCGGGCGCGTTTTGCGCCGGTTGACGGCGAACCGCGGGTGCATGTCGCCGCTGCGGCCGACACAGCTGTGGTGGTGCGCGATACCCAGCTGATGCCGGCGGCCGAGCAGGCGGCACTCATTGCCGGCGCTGCGGCGACGGCGGCTCAGCAGCCGTTTGATCTGGCGCGCGAGGCGCCGGTGCGCTTCACGATTCTGCAAACCGGGCCTGTCAGCGGCGCGCTGGTATTCGTCGCGCACCACATCGCCATGGATTCGTGGTCGATGGGGGTGATGATACAGGAAATCATGCACGACTACGCCGCGCTGTCAGGTGAGAGCATCGCGCCTGTCACGCCTCCCGCGCTGCAATACGCCGATTTCGCCGCCTGGCAGCGGGCCGCGATGACGGGCGATGCGGCGCAGCTCCGCCTCGAGTACTGGACGAAAAGGCTGGCAGGGTTGCCGCAACTGAGCACGTTCCGACCGGATCATCCGCGAGAGAGCGAAGCGATCGGCACCGGCGCAACGCACGACTTCCGCTGGTCTGCCGCGCTGTATCAGCAGGTGCGGGCGCTGGCGCGCGAGCTGGACTCCACCGTGTATATGGTGCTGCTGGCCGCGATGACGGTCGTGCTGTCTCGCAACACCGGTCAGACCGACGTTGCAATCGGATCGCCGATCGGCACGCGCGAACCGGCCGCGCTGGAAAGCGTGATCGGGCCAATCCTCAACCCGCTCGTGCTGCGCTTCGACGTGGCCGACGATCCGACGTTTGCCGAACTCGTCGCGCGCGCGCGCACCGCAGTACTCGACGGACATACCAATCAGCAGGTCCCGTTTGAGCTGCTGGTGCAGACGCTGAAGCCTGATCGGTCGCTCGGCCATTCCCCGCTGTTTCAGGTGGCGGTTGTGCTGCACAACGCCCCCAATGCAGGTGCGATGCAGATTCACGGTGGTGGCTCGATCTACGACGTCACGCTGTTTGCGGTCGAACGGAACGGCGAGATGACCGGCGCCCTCGAATACCGGTCCGATCTCTATGACGCGGCGACCATAGCGCGCATTGATGGCCAGGTTCAGGCATTGCTGCACGCCGCGACGCGCAATGCGACACTGACCGTATCCCGTCTGCCTTTGCTGACGGATGACGAAATGGTGCAGCTGGTCACGACACGTACACCGACCCCGGTGCCGGTTGATCGACGCCGGGTGACGGAGCAGTTCGCGACCGCGGTTGCCGACTCGCAGCAGCAGGTTGCTGTGTCGGCATCAGACGGGACCCTCACGTACGGCGAACTCGATCGGCGCGCGACCTTGGTGGCACGGGCGCTCACGGCCGCTGGTGCAGGACCGGGGTCGTTCGTCGCCCTCGCGACTGACCGGTCGAGCGCAATGATCGTTGGCGCACTTGGCATCCTGAAAGCAGGCGCCGCGTACGTGCCGCTGGATACATCGTATCCCGCTGAGCGCGTGGCGTTCATGCTGCGCGACAGTGGCGCGCGGCACATGGTTTCCACGCGGAGCGCCGTGAGTGCGCTCAGCAACGTGGCGATGCCGCCGACGGTGCTGCTGGTTGACGATGTCGTGGCTGCGGCCCAGGGTGCGACGCCGGCGCCAGTCAGCAACGCCGCCACGGAAGACGACATCGCGTACGTGATCTACACGTCGGGGTCGACCGGTGTGCCAAAGGGTGTGCGCGTGCCGCACCGCGCGCTGAGCAACTTTCTGGGTGCGATGCGTGAGCGCCCCGGCATCCGCGCGGACGATGCTGTGCTGTGCCTCACGTCGATGTCATTCGACATCTCGGTTCTCGAAGTGTTCCTGCCGCTGGTGAGCGGCGCCCGCACCATCGTGGCGACGCGCGAAGACGCGACCGACGGAGCGCGTCTGGCCAGCCTCATTTCATCGCAGTCTGCGACGATAGTCCAGGCGACGCCGTCCGGCTGGCGGCTGCTGATGAATGCACGCTGGACGGGAGGTGAGCGAATCGTGGCGATCGCCGGCGGTGAGACGATGCCGCAGGATCTTGCGCGCTGGCTTGGCGAGCGGGTGCGCGAGGTATGGAACGGGTATGGTCCCACCGAGACGACCGTGTACTCCAGCATGGCGCAGTTGCACAATGGCGATGCGATAACGATCGGAACACCAGTGGCCAACACGCGCATCTACGTGCTGGACACGGCGGGCAACGTTGCGCCGGTTGGTGTTCCCGGTGAGCTGTGCATCGGCGGTGATGGCGTCAGCGACGGCTATCACAACTGGCCAGAACTCACCGCCGAAAAATTCGTTCCCGATCCGTTCGTGGCAGGGCGTCGTATGTATCGCACCGGTGACTATGGCCGCTGGCGCGCGGATGGCCGCATAGATCATCTCGGTCGTATTGATGGACAGGTGAAGCTGCGTGGCTACCGCATCGAGACCGAGGAGATCGAAGCGGCGCTCGCAACGCATTCCGCGGTCAGGCTGGCGGTGGCAGGCGTGCGAAACGCCTCGGCGGACGATCCGCGACTGGTGGCCTGGGTGCT
>JANMWU010000223.1:0-4561 GCA_031380785.1 Gemmatimonadaceae bacterium | reverse complement strand
GATCGCGGGGACTGCGCCGCTGTCGTCGACCTGTACCGCGGCGAATTCTTCCTCGGGTTCGCAGCTCCCGGCAGCAACGAATTCGAGCGCTGGACCGACCTTGAACGCGCGCGGCTCCGGGCCGTGTTCGTGCGATGCGCTGGACAGCTGGTTCGGGAATGGTTGTCTGCGGGACGCGCACGCGACGGCCAAAGCCTCGCTCGCCGCATTCGCGACGCGGAACCGTTCGCGCAGCACAGCTGGCGTCTGTTGCTCGAATCGCACATCAGCGGCGGCGACTACCTCGGCGCCAGTGTCGAAGCCGACGCGTTCGAGCAGTTGCTGTCGAACGAAGAAATGGATGCCGAGCCGGCGTCGCGCGCGCTGATTGCGGCTGCGCATCGCGGATCCACGACCACGGTTGGAACTGCGCCGGCGCCGTTTTCGGATCTGGTCGGCCGCGAAACCGAGTTCGGATGGCTGATGAAAGCCTGGAATTCAGCCACCGCCGGAAGTGCAACCTGCGTGCACATTGTTGCGCCAGCCGGATTCGGCAAGACACGGTTGCTGCAGGATTTTCGCTCACGACTCGCCTCACTTCGCGCACGTGTTGTTGTCGTGCGCGCAGACGCCGGCTCGGGAAGCATTCCGCTGTCGTTCCTGAGCGATCTTGTCACCGCCCTCGGCGCCGTTCCGGGCGCGGGCGGAGTCACGCTCGATGTGGCGACTGTGCTCGTCGGACTGGCGCCCTCGCTCGCCGCTACGTATCCGGCGGCGCGCGTTACAGCCGGGCAGACCGACGAGCCGCATGTGCGACGCTCGGCGATCCGTGACCTCCTGACGGCGATCGCTGAGGATCGACCGCTTGCGTTGCTCGTCGATGATTTGCACTGGAGCGACCGCGATTCCGGCTCGCTGCTCGCCGCCGCAATCGGAGCGCTCGGGAAACAGCGTCTGCTCATAGTCGTCGCGCAACGGCCGACAGGAATAACTCCGACGTTTCAGGCTGACGCGCAACAGTTTGCTCTCGCGCCGTTGTCGGAATCTGCGATTGCAGCACTGCTCGCCAATGTCGCGCGATTGCCCGCAGCGGCGTGGAGTGATGCGCTGGCGGCCGAACTTCGCCGCACCGCCGGTGGATCGCCACTGCTTGTGATCGAGACACTTCAGCTGGCAACGCAGCGCGATGTGCTGTCGGTGGTTGACGGCGAGTGGCGCTGCAGCGACACACACGCGCTGACCGCGCTGCTGCAGGCCGGCGGCGCTGTTCGCCATCGAGTCGAGCGGCTCGGGCCACACGAGCAGGTTATCGCGCGTTTGCTCTCGATCGCGCAGGTGCCGCTGCCGCTCGGTGTGCTGTGTACTGCATCGCGACTCCCGATCGACGAATCGAGCGCAGTGCTCGCAACGCTCGAGCGGTTAGGGCTGGTGCGGCATGCGCTGGACCAGTGGGCTATAGGTCATGACGAATACGCCGCCGCTACGCTGTCGCTCCTGTCACCGGATGACGCACGCGCGGTCCACTCGGCTCTCGGACACTCGCTGCGGGACAGTACGGAAGTCACGGAGCGGCAGCGACACCTGTCCACGAGGCACCTGCGACTTGCAGATGAGTGGGAGAGTCTGCACGCGCCGTTCGAGCGTCTTGCCTGCGACAGCGCGAAGCGGGGCGATCGTCGATCCCTGACACGACTCGCGACTGAATTCCTCGGCACCGACGCGAGCCCGGCCGACGCGGAGCGCCTTGTGTCCGGACTTCCGCTGGACATTCGCATTGGCCTGGTGACGCCGACGCGAAAGGCCGCGGCAGTGTTCGCAATGGCAATTCCACTGGCTGCGCTATGGCTTGCGCTGACGCCTGCCGCAACGCGGCGGCCGATGCCGGATCACGTCGCGCTGATTGTCGCCGAGGACGGTGCTGGCGGTTCGATCATTCAGGAGCTTCCATTTTCAGACCGGTTGCCGCTGGGTGACTCAACGATCGATCTCCACGGTCCGGATGCAAAAAGCTTTCACATTCCACAGACCTACGGAGGCCCAGCACCATCGCCCGCGAATCCTGACGAGTGGCTCACGGTTCACGCGGTTGCGGACAGCGGCACGACCGACCTGTTTCTCGTTAACTCGAAGACCGGCGCAGAACAGCGATTGACTTTCGCGCGTGGCGACGACACCGATCCGATTTGGTCGCCGGATGCAAAGCTCATCGTTTTTGCAACGTCACGGTGGAGTGGGCTCGGGCATACAAGTCTGGCTGTTCTCGATCGCCACTCGCGTGCTGTGCGGCGACTGACGTCGAGCGACGGCACTGATTCCGGCCCTTTCTGGAGCCCCGACGGATCGCAAATCGCTTTCAATCGCCGGACCTTCGATGCGAAGGACGCGATCTGCACTGTGCACTTCGACGGCAGTGATGCACGGTGTTATCAGATCACACCCACCGCTGTGACAGTCGGTTGGATATCCGATTCCGTGCTCCTGGTCGCATCCTCAACGCCGCCGGATTTTTCATTGACGCGTTTAAACGTGCGCTCAGGCGCGCGATACTTCGTTGGTCATATTGCCGGGTCGCCCTCGCTGTCCCCGGATGGGCGGTGGCTTGCATGCTACTGTCGCGCCGAAAGAGCTTCCCAGCCACGCGTCCTCCTTATTCAGTCCGATGACCTTGCCGTACAGCGGCGCGTTGTGACAACTGATTCAGGCACCGCCCGGCCCGATTTTCAGTGGCGCCCGTCCGGTTTACCGCGGTACGTGAATACGATTGCTCTGGTCAGAACAGGCGGCGCCCCCATCATCGGAGTTCCCTTTCGCCTGTCGGTCAATGCTTTCGATGCAACCCGTGCCGTCCGAGGCGCGCCAGACGTCCAGTTCAGTATATCAGACTCACTTCGCGCATATATCACTGCGGCCGGCATGATAGTTGGCATCCGTCCAGGGCCGGCCCTGGTACGGATTTCTGCGGGCGGATGGCGGAGCGACAGCATGACGGTGGTCATCCGGAGCAACACACGCGACACACTCGTTGCGGAGCACTGGGCACACGGTCTTGAGCCATCGTGGCTTGTGTTCGGTGAGCCGCGCGCCACCCTCATTTCAGATCAGAGCGGCAGGCGCAATTTCACAACGGCCGGCGACGGCCAGTTTCACAGCGGTGCGCTCACGGCGGCTGATTATCCATCGTCCGGCGGACTGACCCTCAGCACCACCATATCAACGCCAGTCACCTTGGGACAATGGCAGGAGCTCGACGTCGACCTCCACGCCGGAGTCGACACGGCAAAAGTCAGAAGCTGGAACAGCCGAGCAGGGTATCTGTGGAATGACGGTCGAATGCAGCCGGTAGGGCCGCTGTGCGGCTTCAGGTATCCTGGTGGTGCTGAGGGCACGCACTACGCTGACCTCGCTGCGATCAGCGGCGCGCACTCCGCGTTATTGGTTCGAGCACCAGCCTTCCTCCGCACCGGTCGGCCTGTGCAGCTCAAGCTCCAGCTTTTCCCCGATGGACGATGCGGAGTCGCGCTCGACGGCGTCGCTGTGGGGGTTAACGTGGAGACGTCTTCCATCGTCAATCCCGCGCGCATTCTGCTACTTGGCAATTCGTATCAGACAAAAGTGCTCGTCGGACCGCTGACGCTGACGCGCGGTGTCGATACGACCATCGCGTGGGATCGAGTTCCGCCGTAACGCAGCAGCGCAGAAGTGCGGCAGCAGCTTTGTCTGTAGCACCGAAGTCGTTTACCTGCGCGCCCCAAACCGGTCCCGGAAATCGGAAACGCGTCGCTCCCGCTACAACTCCAGAATGTCCTTCCACGTCGCATCAATGCGCGCGAAGAGCGCCAGGAGATCAATGACCAGCGCCGCCCCGCCGCGCGGCGACCACACCAGCGAATCGCGCAGCAGTTCCGGCGTTTCCTGCGTCGGCCGCCATCGCTCCACCACGCGCGCGTCGACATCGACCACCCAATACTCCTCGACGTTGTTCGCCAGATAGAAGTCGCGCTTGGCAACGCGGTCGGTCCGGAGCGAGCTCGGAGACAGAATTTCAATGGCCAGCTGCGGATTTCGCTGATGCCGATCACTTGTTTCGGCCCAAGTCGATCAGTCGTTTCGTTCCATGTCGATCACCTGGTTCGGTCGAAGCCGATCAGGGGTGACGTGGCGGCACGGACGCAGGGTTGGTCAGCGGTGAGGTCGGTAGAATCGGGAGTGGCGAGACGGTGGAGCGAGCCGCCGGTGAGGGTGATCCGGTGGGCGTCGAATTGGGTCCGAATTGGCGCCGTGAAAACCGTAGGCGTCGGACGGGACTGCGCCAGGACCGTCGCCAAGGCGGAGACCGCGCCGCCAGTGCTCGCGCCGCCCGTCCTCGCGCCGCTGGGGAGCACGCCACATCCTTCCCCCACCGTGATCGAATTTCCTCTCCCGAAAGCCGCCGCCATGACACTGCCGCCGACCGACCGTCACCTCGATCTGGGGTGCGGGAAATTCCCCCGTAACCCCTATGGCCGAAGCCAGCTTTGCGGCCTCGATCTGCGAGTCATGCCAGCGGTGGAAGGCGTCGAATTCCGATCGGCCAACATCGTGC
>JANMWU010000313.1:0-2763 GCA_031380785.1 Gemmatimonadaceae bacterium | reverse complement strand
AAGCAAGTGTGAATCGCACCACGTCACCCATCACATCGTGCGGCACGTACGGCGGCGACAGCTGATCGACCGCGACCCGCTTGCTCACGCAGTCCGAAAGAACGACGGCGCTGAAGAGTGGCAGGAAAACGCGGGTCTTTGTGGCCTGGAGTTGCATTGTCGCACCTGAAAGTGGAGTCGGGATCCGGCGCGGTTCTGGACTGATCCAGCACCAGTTTTCATCGTACCCTGATGTGCGCTGCTCCGCTGAAATATCCGCCGAAAGCACGGTTGACGGCACCCGTTCGGTCGAGATTGGTACGGCTCTTTCCGGCGCGCCTCACGCGGCCCCCGGCCTCGACAGCCATCTACGTCTCACGCGGAGCCGCGGAGGCACGGAGAAGGCATGGAGAACCAACAACTGCTTTGAAACGGCAAGAGCAACTGCTGTCACCGTCCGGTGCTCCGGGAAACGGTTCTATCAAAGAAATTCTCGATGCTGATCGGTGCACCGATTCTCGCCCCCACGCACGCAGTTACAAAGCATCAGCTGTTACCTGCCCCTCCTCCGCGCCCCCGCGCCTCCGCGTGAGACGTAGATGCGGCGCGAATCGCGGAGGTCTCGCGAGACGTACACGCCACGTGACAGGCAGAGATCAATCCATGGGCGCGGACTGTACGCACAGCGATCTTCGCCTACTTTCCACAGCGGCCTTCGCAAGTCCCCCAGCTAAACTACCGGTTGCGACTATGCTCCCCTGTCATCGCATCGTCCGTCTGATCCCGCGCGTTGTCCTGGTCTTCAGCGCCACCGCCGTGACCGCAGCGGCGCAGGCAGGAACGCGTACTGCATTTACGGCCAACGACGCCCTCGATATCACGACGGCGCAGATAGCCGATCTCTCCGCCGATGGCCGCTGGCTGCTGATCACGTCATCGATGCGGCATGACGCGCTCGGCGTCGACTACCGGCGCGACACCGATCCCACGTACCTGCGGCTGAATCCGGCGCGCCTCGCGCTCATCGACACGCGCGACGGCACCCAGCGTGATGTGTTCGCGACGAAAATAACGGTGCGATCGGCCGCGCTTTCGCCTGATGCCACCCGCGTGGGCGCGCTGGTCGTCCGCAACGATCGCGTCGAAGCGGTGATCTGGGATCGCGCATCGGCGCGCGCACGCACGCTCACTACGCCGGCCGGGATGTACATCGCGGAGAACAGCGATCTCAAATGGTCCGCTGACGGCACGCGCATCATTGTGGCGTTGCGCACCGAAGCCTGGAAGCGCGACGCGAATGCCGAGTTCGCACGCATGACGCACGGCCCGGTATTCGTGCAGGATGGCAGCGAGCCGTTCCTCGCGTGGGACAAGATGCGTCGCGACGGCAATGTGCGCGCGGTGTACAGCATCGACGTCACGTCGTCCAAAGCAGCGGAATTGCTGCCGATGAGCATGTACGCAGCGTATCAGCTCACGCAGGATGATTCGCTCATCACCTGGTCAGCCGACATCACGAAAAAGACCGACTATGACGTGATTTTCGGTGCCGAGAACAGGCTGATGGCTCGGCGACTGAGCGGCGGTGAGGCGATCGAAGTAATGGCATCGACCAAAGGTGTGTCACCGATCTGGTCGAAGGACGGCCGCCGCATTGCATACGCGAAAGACGGACGCGTATTCGTTCGCGCTGTCGGCGATGCAGCGCCACGCCAGATCGCAGGGCCGGATTCCGCAACCGCAGCCGCAAGTGCGTCCGATTCATCTCCAGTTGCGAAGGCGGCACGGGCCGACCTGCGATACTCGGTGTTGCGTTGGTCTCCGACCGGAGACGCGCTGTTGCTCTCGAATCCACAGGGCCTCTGGATTGCGCCGCTGGACAAAAGCGCGATGCAGATGGTTGTCGCAACCAACGACACCGTTCCGAGCTCGCCGCGCGTATCACCGGTCGCATGGTCAGATGATGGACGTTTTCTGTATCTCTCGGCGTCGTCTCGCACGGCATGGGAACGGGGCATGCTGCGCTATGATCGCAGCAACAAAAGCATTCTGAAACTGGCGAGTGACGCACGAATTTTCGGCGCGGTGCGACTCTCGGCTTCGGGGACGGTGCTCGTGTATTCGGCCGGTGACGGCAATCGTCCGCAGGATCTCTACGTCGCTGATTCTGTGATGGCGAACAGTCGTCGTCTTACGACGCTGAATCCCGCACTGGCCACGAAATCACTCGCCGGCACGAGGCTGGTGAACTACCACGATGCCGACGGCAAGACGCGCTACGGCGTGGTCTATCTGCCGGCCGACTACGTGGCGGGCCGTAAGTATCCGACGCTGTTCAGCATCTACGAAGATTTCTTCGACGACACCTTCGATCCGTCGCTGAATGTGCTGTCGTCGCAGGGCTATGTGGTGGTGAAGCCGTCGGTCGGCTTCGAGACCGGTTTCCCCGGCGAAGCATGGCTCAAGGGCGTCACAGCCGCCGCGAATGCGCTGGTGGAATCAGGTGTCGCCGATTCGTCGAAGCTCGGGGTGTATGGCACGAGTTACGGCGGATACGCCACCAACCTGCTGATCACACAGACCGGTCGCTTCCGCGCTGCCGTCAACGTGTCGGGCAAAGTGGACATGGTGAGCTTCTACACTGACTCGCCGCGCCTCGGTGTGCGCAACGTGCACGCGGCGGAGAAGAGTCAGGATCGCATTGGCGCCACGCTCTGGCAGCAGCCGCAGAAGTACATCGCGCAATCGGCCATTTTCTTTGCCGATCGCATTACGACGCCGCTG
>JANMWU010000278.1:0-1678 GCA_031380785.1 Gemmatimonadaceae bacterium | reverse complement strand
CCGGACGCCTCGCCTTCATCACCGGCGAGGGAAATGCTACGCTGCAAGTGGTCGATCTCCGCAGCATGAAGATCATTCAAAGCCTCGGGGTGGGCCAGGGGCCGGATGTCCTTGCGTGGGATGCAACGTGGCGGCGCCTCTACGTGGCAGCTGAAGGCGGTGTTGTCTCCGCGTTTTGGCTCGATGGCAGCGCGCTCAGGGCACTCGGCGAAATGCGCGCTCCGCACGCGCACACGGTGGCTGTCGATCCGCGAACACATCGGATCTACGTGCCGCTTGAAAACGTGAACGGGCGGCCGGAGTTGCGCATTTACGCGCCTGCCAAGTGAATGAATGGCAGCGATGCTCAGGATTAGTCGGCGCAATGCTGTGGCTTGCGACGAGCGTCACCGGCCAGCAGATCGACCCGAATGCAACCTTGCGAGTCGCCCGACACCGCTGCGCATCGACGGTGCGTTAACCGAATCCGCTTGGCAGACGGCTGATTCGATCACGACGCTCACGCAGGTTGAGCCGCATCAGGGCGCTGCGCCGAGTGCCCGGACTGTGGTGCGCGTGCTCGCGACTGCGGACGCGATTGTCATTGGCGTGCGGGCAGACTACTCCGAGGGAGTGGGCATCGTCAGCTACGCGCGCAGTCGTGACGCCGTCCTCGGCAACGAAGACCACATCAAGATTGTGCTCGACACGTATCGCGATCGACGCTCAGGATATGTCTTTGCCGTGAACGCAAACGGTGCGCGGTACGATGCGCTGATTGCGGGGCAGGGCGATGCCGAGAACGCGAACTGGGATTCGATCTGGGAAGCGGCGACAGCACGAACTGCGACTGGATGGTCGGCGGAGATTCGCATTCCGGCGAAAAGCCGGCTCTTCCGACCCGATCTCACCGAATGGGGCTTCAACATTCAGCGTCGAATTCAGCGGCTTCAGGAAACCGTTCGGTGGACCGGTGCGGCGCAGGACTGCAAGGTGACGCAAACAAGCCGCGCCGGCGTGCTGACGGGCCTCCCGTCGTTCGCGCTCGGCCGCGGATTGAGCATTCGCCCATCCGTGACGGTCGGTGGGGCGCGAGATAGTGCAGGGTCGCCGCTTCGTAATGGCAGTCACGGCAGCCTTGACGTCACGCAACGCGTCGGCAGCAACGCGCTGGCATCGCTCACGGTCAATACCGACTTTGCCGAAACGGAGGTCGACACGCGGCAGGTGAACCTGACGCGATTTCCGCTCTTCTTTCCGGAGAAGCGCAGCTTCTTTCTGGAGAGCGCCGACATCTTCGACTTTGGGCTGGGGCTGAGTGGCGACGTTGTGCCGTTCTTCAGTCGTCGTGTCGGCATTGAGGGCGATGTTCAGGTGCCGATCGAGGCGGGGCTGAAGGTGAATGGTCGGACGAGCGGGACGAGCTATGGCGTCCTGGCGGTGCGAACCGGGGACATGGCACCAGTCAACTGTCGCCTGGAGAGCCGGGCCGCTTCGAGTTCAACATCGTGCCGACCGGCGAGCGACTGGATGCGCCGTTCGAGATTGCCAACGGAATCACCTTGCCCGCCGGCGCGTATCAATTTCAGCGATTCCGGATTGAAGGCGGACTGGCGCAGAAACGCCGCTTCAACGCGCAGGCGTCAATGTGGTTTGGTGGCTTTTACAACGGGCATCTCACTCAGTATCAACTCACCGG
>JANMWU010000275.1:0-6714 GCA_031380785.1 Gemmatimonadaceae bacterium | reverse complement strand
GCGCGCGCCCGACGCTAAACGGGGTCTGGCGCTCCTGCAACATTTCAACGACAGCTTGCCGCGGAATGGCGGCAACGCGCTGCGCTGCACGAGCTGCCATCTCGAAGATGGACGCCGCGGCCAGGCGATGTCGTGGATCGGCGTCACGGCGCGCTTCCCGAAGTATCGGGCGCGTCGTGGCAGCATCGAGACTATCGCCCAGCGCGTCAATGAATGCGTCGCGCGCAGCCTCGCCGGGCGGATGCTCAACCAGAATGGCGAGGCGATGAACGACATAATTGCATATTTCGATTCGCTCGGCCGCGACCCTGTGCCGTTGCGACCGGATACGGTGCGCCTTGTCGGCGACACGGTGCGAGGCAAGCGGGCGTTCGCTGCCACATGTGCGCGCTGCCACGCCGCGAACGGGGGCGGTGCGCTGGCACCCGCCGTGTACGGCGCCCGCAGCTACTCGATCGGCGCCGGACTGGCGCGCCAGAATGTTCTCGCAACGTTCCTGCGCTGGAACATGCCGCAGGATCAGCCGGGAACCCTTGATCCGCAGACAGCAGCCGACGTCGCCGCGTTCATACTGCGGCAGCCGCGACCCGATCATCCGGGCAAGGAGCACGACTGGCCGCACGGTGATCCACCGGCCGATGCGGCGTACGCCACCGACGGTGCGAAGGCCAGGGGCGTCGCACTTCCGGCGACGCGCCCGGTGTTGCGGCGTCGTGTCGCGCCGAAACCGGCGAGCTTCCAATGAATTGCACCTTGAACTGCGGCTCGCGGCCGCAAATCGTCACGCATACGGAGCACTGATGGCGCGCGGCGCAGCACACGACGACGCCGAAGACGAGGATGCACCTCCGGGCAAGGTGCGCCTCGACAAGTGGCTCTGGGCAGCGCGGTTCTTCAAGACGCGGGCACTCGCCTCCGAGGCAATCGACGGCGGCAAGGTCACCGTGAATGACGAACGACCGAAGCGCGCCAAACTCATTCAGGCCGGCAACGCCGTCACGGTGCGCATCGGACCGTATCAGCATGTGTTGACAGTGCGTGATGTGAGCGGCCGACGCGGATCAGCCGCCGTTGCGCAGGCGCTGTTTGAAGAAGCGCCGGCCAGTGTGGCTGCGCGTGCCGTGGTCGCGGCGCAGTACAGGAGTGCCGCCATGACGTTCGCCTTTCAGGAAGGAAAGCCCAGCAAGAAGGAGCGGCGTGCGATCGATCGTGTGCGCAGGCGATGAATGCCCCGTGCGCGTAACATCATCGTTGAAAGTCGCCGCACGCATTGAAGTCGGGTACGGGCGCGACGAAATTGAGAGAGCACTTGCATTACGGTCTTTTTAACGCCACCGTGCATGACCTTTGCCCTCAGCAGCCGTGTCAACGATCTGGTCGCGCGGACTCTGGGTCTCGAAATCGAGCCGCGTCTCTGGGATCCGGGGTTCATTGGGGCGCCGCCGCCCGTGCACGATGTCGGAGCACTCGCCAACGCGATCGAAGCGATCGGCAAGCAGGGCGAGCTGAGTTATCTGCGCCGCACGCTCGGTCGCGCGGAGTTTGGGCAGCTCGTGGCAGATGGCGCGGTACCGATCGTGCTCTTGCCGGAACGACTGGCTGATGCATTTGAAGCCCACGTGATCGTGCGCGCGAGTGGGCGTGCACTGACGGTGGTGACGGTCACGACCCATGACGCCGGTACAGAAACAACGGGTTCGCTGGAATCGGTCTGGCAGCGCCTCGCATCGCGCGTTGTGTATGCGCTGGTTCCGGTGCGACTGACGCCGGTGCTCAGCGCACGTGGCGATGGCTTGATTCATCACGATCAGCACCACCACCCGACGCCGGTGCAACGACTCGGCCAGTTGTTGCATGCCGAACGACGCGACGTCGAATTGATCTATCTGTACGCGGTTCTGGTGGGGTTGTTCAGTCTGACGGTGCCGTTGGCGGTGCAGGGAATCACACAGCTGGTGCAGGGCGGCCTCGTTCTGCAGCCGGTGATTCTGCTGATCCTGTTCGCGATCGTCGGCACGCTGGTCACTGGTCTGATCGGACTGCTGCAGGAGTCTGTTGTCGAAACGATTCAGCAGCGCATCTTTGCACGCCTCGCGTTTGAATTTGCGTATCTGGTGCCACGGGTACGCTTTGCAGCGGCGCAGACGTCGAATCTGCCGCTGCAGATGAATCGCTTTTTTGAGGCGGTGCTGATCCAGAAGTCGCTGTCCAAGCTGCTGCTCGATGTGCCAACGGCCACGCTGCAGGTGCTGTTCGGGCTGACGTTGCTCTCGTTCTACAATCCGAGCTTCATCGTGTTTGCTCTGGTGCTGATACTCGGTGTGTACGTGATCTTCCGCGTCACGTACGAACGCGGGCTCGAAACGAGCATCATGGAGTCGAAGTACAAGTACAGTGTGCTGGAATGGCTGCAGGCGATGGCCCGGTCAATCGCCGCATTCAAGTTCTCGACCCGCTCGACGCTGCCGCTGGAGAACATGGATGGCCACGTCGCGAACTATCTCAAATACCGCCGCAAGCACTTCAGGGTGCTGGTCACGCAGTCGCTGAGCCTGATCGTCTTCAAAACGCTGCTCACCGGTGCGCTTCTGATTCTCGGCACAACCCTGGTCGTCGATCGCTCGCTGTCACTCGGGCAGTTCGTGGCCGCAGAACTCGTGATCGTGACAGTGCTCGCCGGCGTGGAGAAACTGATCCGTTCCCTGGCCACGATCTATGATCTGCTGACGTCGGTCGAGAAAGTCGGTCATGTGATGGATTTGCCGGTCGAGGAGGTCCGCGGTCTGCAGCTGGCCGAGTCGAACGAGGGGCTGGCGATTGCAGCGCGCGGGCTGACGTTCACCTATCCCGACCAGCGGGCTCCCACGCTCGCCGATATCAACCTCGATATTCGCAGCGGTGCTCGAATCGCAGTTACCGGCGTCGATGGCAGCGGGCAGACCACGCTGCTGCGCGTACTGGGCGGGCTGCACGACGAGTTTGAAGGCTCGCTTACATACGACGGCGTCACCCTGCGCAGCATGAACCGCGCCGCGCTGCGCGAGCAGATAGGGCAGGTACTGTCCACCACCGATCTGTTCGATGGCACGATCGAAGAGAACATCAGTGTCGGCCGCCGATTCGTGGATCGCGCGGCAGTGATGAAGGCGCTGCGCGACGTGGACGTGGATGATGTCGTGCAGGGAATGCCGCAGGGTATTTCGACGACGATCACCAACGGCGGCTCCAACCTGTCATCGGCGGTGGCAAGCAAGCTGCTGGTCGCGCAGGGATTGGTGGGGAAACCACGCTTGCTGCTGCTCGATGACTTCTTCCAGAATCTGGACGACGACTATCGCACGCGCCTGATCCGATTGCTGACGGACCGCGCTACGCCGCACACCGTGATCGCGGTGTCGCACGATCCGGAATTTCTCGCGGCGTGTGACCTGATCATCGTGATGGAGGGTGGCCGTATCCGGGAGCAGGGAACGTACGCCGAGCTGTCGGTAAAGTCCGGTCGTGCATCGGTGCGTGACATGACCGTTCCGGTGTCCTGAGCGTGGCGACAACTCCCGCACCTGTGCGCGATCTGCTTGCGGATCACGAGCACCTTGAATCCGCCAGACTGCTCGTCACCGCGCAGTCACATCGCCTCTTCTTCCGCATCGTACTGGGCACGCTCATCGCCGCCGTACTGGCGATGTTCCTGCCGTGGCAGCAGTTCATCGACGGCAAGGGTGAAGTCACGGCATTCGCGCCGGGCGACCGGCCACAGGTTGTGCCATCCATCATTGGCGGGCGCATCGTTGAATGGTATGTGCAGGAAGGCGAGGAGGTGACGGCGGGCCAGCCGATTCTGCGGATCACCGAAGTGAAGGACGATTATCTCGACCCGCGCACGATCGATCGCTACAACGAGCAGCTCAGTGGCAAGTCAGCCGCCGTGTCGTCCAAGCGCGACAAGGTCCGGCAGACGGCGACGCAGATTGCAATACTCGGGAAGAATCTGCGGCTCAGCGAACAGAAAGCCCGAACGAAGGTCGCGCAGTACGAGGCCGAGGTACGCGCCGCGACGATCGACTCGAGCACGTCGCTCACACAGCTGCAGCGTCAGCAGACCTTGTACGATCAGGAACTGACGCGGCTCACTGATCTCGAGAACGCACGCGTCAGGTACCAGAACACGATTGCGAGGCTGCAGGAAAAGCGTCAGGCGTTGCAGGCCGCACAGATCGAGCTGCACGCGGTCGCACTCGACTACGGTGAGAAGATTGCGAAGGCGCGTTCGGAACAGGCGTCCACGATGGCGGAAATCGGCGAAGGCTCGGCCGATGTCGCGAAGCTCCGACAGAATGTGCAGAACCTCGAAATCCGGAACGGCTTTTACATCATTCGGGCACCGCAGAATGGCACCATCGTCCGTGCTGCGCGTGCCGGCATCGGCGAACAGCTGAAAGAAGGGGAAACGGTCGTCACCATCATGCCTGCGGCGGCGCAGCAGGCGGTAGCGCTGCTGGTGAAGCCGATGGATGTGCCGCTGCTGAGCAAGGGTCGGCGAGTGCGACTGCAGTTCGATGGATGGCCGGCATTGCAGTTCGCCGGCTGGCCGAGTGTCAGCGTTGGCACGTTCGGCGGGACGGTGGCGGTCATCGATCGCACCCCCGGCGCGACAGGATACTTTCGCGTGCTGGTGGTGCCTGACAGCACGCAGGACCCATGGCCAAAGCAGTTGCGACTCGGTTCCGGCGCGCTCGGCTGGGCGATGCTGGACGAGGTGCGCGTCGGGTTCGAGATCTGGCGTCGCATCAACGGTTTTCCGCCGTCGCTGCGCAACGCCAGTGATGAAGGCTTCGGTGGCGGCGGCAAGGTGGAGAAGAAGTGATGTTGCGCGTGGTATGCGCCCTTGCGCTCACGTGCACGGTGGTGTCAACGCTGAGTGCTCAATTGCCGGCGGCACGTCGCGGATTGCCGGCGGTAAGCGACAGCGCGCGCATGCTGCCCGGCACGCCACTGACCTTCGACGCGTTCATCGCGACGGTGAGTCGCAATCATCCCGTCGTGCGCCAGGCGCGGCTGATCGAGGAGGGTGCCGGCGCCGACGTGACGGCCGCCTTCGGCAACTTCGAGCCGACGGTGGAAGCATCATGGCAGCAGAAACGCTTCTCGGCGTCAGCCGGCAGCGCGCAGACGCTGTACTACAACTATGCCGATATCGCACTGAAGATTCCGACGCCGCTCGGCGCCGATTTCAGGATGGGATATGAGCGTGCGTCGGGACGCTACATCAATCCCCAGTACACCACTCCAGCGAACGGTCTCTTTTTCGCCGGGTTTTCCATTCCGCTCGGCCAGCGCATTCTCACCGACGAGCGTCGCACGGCGCTGCGTGTCGCGCGCGCACTGCGCGACGTTGCACAGGCTGAGCGCGCCGCCACGACGAACAAGCTGCTCTTCTCGGCCGCCAAGTCGTACGCCGAGTGGTATTCGTCGGCGTTGCAGCTGCAGGTGATTCGTGATGGTGTGCGGCTGGCCGACGTGCGCTACACCGCCATCGCGCGCCGTGTGGTGGCAGGCGATGCGGCAGGCATCGACAGCATCGAAGCGGCGGCGGAACTGAATCGCCGGCGCGCGCAGCTGCAGGGCGCAGAGCAGTCGTATTTTGCGGCGTCGCTCGATCTCACGTCGTATCTCTGGGATGCGCGCGGTCAGCCCGAGGATCTGCAGCCGAGCACTGTCCCAAGTGATTCCGGACTCGGTCGCGTGGTGCTCGACTCCGCGGCGGTGCCGGCGCTGCTGGCGCGCGTGATGGCGCTGCATCCTGACGTGCGCAAGGCTGCGGCCAAGGTGGCGCAGGCTGCGGCGGAGCGGTCGCTGGCGCGGCAGGCCATGATCCCACTCGCGAGCGCGGAGCTGTATGCGTTGCGCGGGCGAGACAGCGGCTTCGACGTCGGCGAGGCCATTGCGCGCGACGGGAACTACAAAGGCGCCATCAATGTGTCGTCGCCGCTGCTGTTCTTCAAGGAACGTGGCAAGTTCCAGAGCACCGATGCGAAGTTCGATCGCGCCGAACTGGAAGCGCGTGAAACGCGCCGTGATGTGGTACTGCTGGTGCGCACCGCGATCAACGATCTGGCGCAGTACGACGCGCAGCTGTCACTGCAGCGTGATGCGGTGCGCCTCTTCCGCATTCTGAGCGCCGGTCAGCGTGCCAAATTCGACGCCGGGGAGAGCACGCTGTTTCTCGTCAACACGCGCGAGCGACAGGTGCTGGATGAGGAGATGAAGTTCGTGGCGCTGCAGGCGAAGTACCTCGCCGCGCGCGCCGCGCTGGCGGTGGCGGCCGCGGAACCGGGGCGGATGTCGGCGCTCCGCTAAGCATGGTTGCTGATTGTCGCTGGCTTGTGTTCGGTGTCGGTCCCGCCGCCATCAACAAGTCAGGTATGGCGCGAACCACGGTTGGAGCACGCGCCGGAACCAGCCAACGCGAATTCGCGCTGCCCCGTCCAGCGTGAGCAACTCCATCGCCCTTGACGACCGCTGAGTGATAGTAGTACAATCATACACGTTAGTGTTACTATCTTCCCCGTCCCCCTCCCTTGAGCTCCCCTTTCAAACACCTTCGGAACGATGCGACGGCCAGCATTGTCGTGTTTTTCGTCGCCGTCCCGCTTTGCCTGGGAATTGCGATGGCGTCGGGCGCTCCACTCTTTGCCGGCCTTGTTGCCGGCGTCG
>JANMWU010000273.1:0-5221 GCA_031380785.1 Gemmatimonadaceae bacterium | reverse complement strand
TCGAAGACCGGCGCCGCGGGACCGACGATCCGGCGCAGTGAATGTTCGAGCACCAGCGCCAGTGAGCCCGCCGTCACGCCGAATTGTCCAGGCCCCGCCGGATAGATCAGATCCGGGTTCGCGAGCAGCAATCGCGGTGATTTGCCGGACTGCAATGCGGTCACCAGCATCGACAGCACATCGTCCAGCGTGTCGAGCAGCTCGAATCCTCCCTCATCGGCGACGATCACCGCGTCAGCCGGGTGCGCCAGCGAAGCATTTACCACCAGCATGCCGGCGGCGCGTGCATACTCGGCCGAATCCGGGGTTCCCAGCACCACCACCCGGTCACCGCGACTGAGCGTCTCGGCCAGCGCCGGGGCGATCATCATCCCCGATGAAAGGATCTGATCGGGACTGATCTCGAAATTCAGTCGTTGAAGACGCGCCGCCGCATTCGCGCCGGAACGCGAGGCGTCGTTGGTCACGACGAGGAAGGGCTGCCCGAGCCGATTCAGCGACGCAATGGCCTCCACCGCACCCGGCAGAGCGCCGGCCGCATCAATCAGGACCCCGTAGGCGTCGAAGAAGATCGCCGCGTGCCTCGACCGGAGCTCGGCAAACCGAAGATTGTGCGGCGCGTCAGGCACGCCGTGAGGTGGTAAAGGACTGGCCAAGTCGATAATGTGGTCTTAGACGCACCTGAGTTCTCAGTAGTGACAGTATTGTTGCCGACGCGCAGGAGTGTCGTACCCGATACGTTACACTCGGCCGCTCCTGCGGCGCTGAGTCCGGTCACCGTGGCGCTTTCCTGCCGCCATGTGCAACAGACACAGGCAATCTGGTCCGGCTGCGGTCGGCGCATTTCCCTCCAAGCTCGCGTCAAGGTGCGGCCCGGCATGGCATCGTGGATGAATTCAGCGGCACTTACCTGGGGGCCGCTGGCGGCCGTGCTGACCGTATTTCTCGGCGCGCTCGCAATCTTCACGATGCAGACGGCGCGACGCGGACTGGTCCAGACCGAGCGCGCGATGCAACTCGGCGGAAGTGTGGTGCTGGGTCGGTTCTTCGTCGAGTACGGGCTGTGGATGTTCCGGCCTTTGGTGCGAGTCGCCGTGCGGCTTGGCGTGCATCCCGATCATCTCTCGTGGGCGTCGCTCTGGCTGCACGTCATTGCCGCGGTGGCGCTGGCATACGGTGGCTTCGGACTGGCCGGATGGGTGCTGCTGTTCGGCGCGATGTGTGACTCGCTGGATGGCGGCGTGGCGCGGGCGCGTCACCTTTCATCCGACGCCGGAGAAGTCCTCGACGCCGTGATCGATCGCTGGGCGGAGATGGCCGTGTTCTTCGGCTACGCGTGGTACTATCGCCAGGATCCGCTGGGATTTGTGGCAGCGTGCGCTGCATGCGCCGGAGCCGTGATGGTGAGCTACACCCGCGCCAAAGGTGAAACGGTCGGTGTCCAGGCCAAAATGGGCCTGATGCAACGACACGAACGCGCGACGTACCTCATCGTCTCGACGATGTTTTCGGCCATCATCGAGCGCTACTACCCCTCGGGAAGTCCGCCGCGGCACTGGCTCGTGCTCGGCGCGCTGGTCACCATCGCGGTCTTTGCCAATTGGACCGGCATTATGCGCGCGCGGTATATCCGCCAGGAACTGCAGCAGAAGTGATCGGATCCACAACCGCGAACGGCGGGCGCGAACTACTGACGTTCGCAAAGGCACAGCTCTCCACTGGCGCCGCGACGCTCGCCGAGTGGGCCCTCGTGTGGGTTCTGACGGCGAGCGGTGTCTACTACGTACTGGCGGCGATTGCCGGTGCGCTGTGCGGCGGTCTGCTGGACTTCAGCATCAAGAAGTGGTGGGTTTTCAGCACGGCGCGCCGGTTCGCTGCCGACGAAGCGCTCCGCTATGCGCTGGTCAGCGGACTGTCGGCCCTTCTGTTCGGCGCCGCTGTCTTCGCTTTCGTTGACGGACTGCGTCTGCGGATGCCGATTGCGGTGGTCGCTGCGTCGATCTTCGTCGGCATGTTCTGGAACTATCCGCTGCAACGATTCTTCGTGTTTTCCGCCGCGCGCTCGGCCAGGTCGTCCACATGAAGCGCGTGGAGCTGAAGACGCCGGTGCCCGGTCCGCGTTCGCGTGAGGTGGTGCAATCGGAACAGCGGCATCTGGCACCGGGACTGCAGAGCTTCGCGCTCTGGGCCGGTGTGGCGATGGACCATGGCTGCGGCAGCTATCTCACCGACGTCGATGACAACACGTACGTCGACATGATCGGCGGCATCGGCGTCAACGCACTCGGACACTCGCACCCGAAGTTCGTGGCGGCAGTTCAGCAGCAGGTGGCGCGTCTGTCGGTCGGCAGTTTTGCGTCGCAGCCGCGCGCGGATCTGGTCAACGAAGTGACGGCACTCGCCCCGCCGGGCCTCGATCGCCTGCAGCTGTATTCGGGTGGCAGCGAAGCGGTGGAGTCGGCAATCCGGCTCGCGCGATCGCATTCGAAGCGCACCGAGATCGTCGGCTTCTGGGGTGGCTTTCACGGCAAGACTGCCGGTGCGATGGGACTGATGGGTTCTGAGGCGCGACATAATCTCGGACCATTCCCATCAGGCACGACACAGATTCCGTACGCCGATTGCTATCGCTGCCCGTTTGATCTCAAGTATCCGTCATGCGGCGTGGCGTGCGGCGAGTTCGCGCGCAAGGCAATCAAGGCGCAATCAGCGGGACCGGTGGCGGCGGTGATCGTCGAGCCGCTGCAAGGCACTGCCGGGAATCTCGTTCCGCCGCGCGAATTTCTTCCGATCATCGCCGAAGCCGCGAAAGACGCCGGCGCTCTGCTGATCGCCGATGAGATGATCACAGGCTTCGGCCGCACCGGTGTGCGCTGGGGCGTGGATCATTCCGGCGTCACACCCGACATCATGACGCTCGGCAAGGCGTTCGGCGGTGGATTTCCCGTCAGCGGCGTGCTCGCCACCGATGCCATTGCGCACGCCGAACCGTGGGCCAAACCGTCGGGTGCATCGTCGAGCTATGGTGGCAATGCGCTGGCGTCCGCCGCCGCACTCGCCGCCGTGCGCACCATTCGGGACGACAAGCTCTGGGACAACTCGGCCACCGTCGGTGCCTTCATGCTGGAGGAATTGAAAGCGATGCAGGAACGCTATCCGTTCATCGGCAACGTGCGCGGTGCGGGCCTGTTCCTGGGGCTGGATATCGTGCGCGATCGCAAGACCAGGGAACCGGTACCGGCCGCGGTAATGCGCGGTGTGTTCGAGTCGGCGCTGCGTCGCGGATTGCTGGCCATGTTGTACACGTCGCGCGTGCGATTGCAGCCCGCGCTCACAATTTCCCGCGAGGCGGCCGCTGAAGCGCTTGGCCTGCTCGACGAAACCTTCGCCGAGCTCGAACGGAGCGGACGGTGGCAATGATTCAGACACAGTTGCGTGAGAAGATGCCGCCGTTGCGCGGCGCCGTGATCGGCTACGGCTTCATTGGCGGTCACGGGCATCTGCCGGCGTACATTGCGCGCGAACAGTCGCGTGGTGATGTGCGCATCGAGGCGCTGGCCGATACCTGCGCCGCACGTCGCGCACAGGCGCTGGCATTGCACCCGACGTTGCGCGTCTATGACGACTATCGCTCGCTGCTCGCCGCCGAGTCGCATCGCCTGGACTTCGTGGACATCTGCACCCCACCGTGCGATCACGCCACGATCGCGCATGCGGCGATGGACGCCGGACTGCATGTGCTCTGCGAAAAGCCGCTGACCACCGCACTGCTTGATGCCGAGCGCCTGCTCGATCATGCGCGGCGCGCGCAACGGGTGCTGTTTCCGTGTCACAACTACAAGTACGCGCCGGTGGTGCAGGCAATCCGCGATACGCTTGACACCAATCGCATCGGCACCGTGCGCTCCGTGACACTGAATACGATGCGCAACACGCACGCCAAGGGTGTACCCGAGTGGCACACGCACTGGCGCCGGCACAACGAATACAGTGGTGGCGGCATCGTGATGGATCATGGCAGTCACAGCTTTTATCTGTTGTTCGACTGGTTCGGTGCCTATCCCGAGTCGGTGACAGCGCGCACGACAAACCTTGCTCCCGATCGCTACGACACCGAGGACAACGCGAGCATCGTCCTCACCTTTCCGCAGGGGTTCGCGACGGTGCAACTGTCGTGGACAGCCGGTATTCGCAAGGTGCAGTACGCCATTCATGGCGACGCCGGCGCGATCATTGTTGATGACGACGAACTCGAGTTGTCGCAGATGCGGCGCGGCGACGGCCCCGATGTGGCGCAGGGTGCGGTGCGATGGGACGTCGAGAAGCGATCGATCGCATCACACTGGGGCGATGCCAGCCACACCGCATGGTTCGACGCGCTGTTCTCGCAATTCGTGAGCTGTATTGAAAGCCGCGACTATGTCAGCAAGGATGCAATCGATGCCTACCACTGCATTGCGACCATCGCCGCGGTGTACGCATCGACAGCGGCAGGCTGCCGTGAAATCTCGATCAGCGAAGTGCTGGCACGTGGCGGAAATCGGCTGGCAGTGGCGTAAGCGATTGCGGTCATCCGCACTGCCGGTCGTGGAAAGAAGTCGATAGTCTCCGCCGTGCCCTTACCCGAGTGTTGAAGTGCAAACTGCCACGCTGCCGTCGCTTGCCGAGCTTGACTCGGCGGCGTCACTGATCGCGACTGCGTTCGCTCCGACACCGCAGCTCCGCTGGCCGTTGCTCGAAGCGCGACTGGGCACGCGTTGCTGGGTCAAGCACGAGAATCACACGCCGGTCGGTGCCTTCAAGGTGCGCGGCGGGCTGGTTTATTTCGACTGGCTGCAGCGTGCGCATCCCGAAGTCGCCGGCGTTGTGACAGCCACGCGTGGCAATCACGGACAATCAGTGGGATACGCAGCGAACCGCACCGGGATGCGTGCCTGTGTCGTCGTGCCGAACGGCAACAGCCGCGAGAAGAACGCCGCCATGCGTGCGCTTGGCGTTGAACTGATCGAAAGCGGTGACGACTTTCAGGACAGCGTCGAAGTCGCCGATCGTGTGGCTGTCGAACGCGGATGGCATCGCTTGCCGAGTTTTCACACGCAGCTGGTGGCCGGTGTTGCGACATATGCCATGGAGCTGCTGCGCGCCGCGCCGAATCTGAAGACGGTGTACGTGCCGATCGGACTCGGCTCGGGCGCGTGCGGAGTGGTTGCCGCCAAGGCTG
>JANMWU010000237.1:0-7270 GCA_031380785.1 Gemmatimonadaceae bacterium | reverse complement strand
CCGAAACCGGTTTCCTTCACCGTACGATCAAAGCGCACGTAGCCGTTCCACTCGTTGATCACGTCATGATGCTCCGTGTATAGCCAGCCTGAGAGTTTTGGGAAACGCCGGAACGCATCGATCGCACGACGATAGTCCCAGCTCCAGTCGACATCGCCGGTGCTGCCGGTATAGCCCCAGACATTGCCGAATTCGGAGTTGAACATCGGCTGCGCGCCCTGCTTGTAACCGGGCATGAAGTGGAATGGCGAGCCGACGACACTGCTGTCGCTCAGCTGTGACATGAAGCTCGCCCAGCGCCAGCCCGGCAGATATTCATGCCAGCTGTTGAGATCAGTCTCGGTGTGGCCTGCACCGCAGCAGATCGAGTTGTCTTCGACCAGCCGCGTGGGGTCGAGCGATTTAGCCAGCCGGTACACGCTCGCCACTTTCTGCTGCGTCTCCGGGAGATATCGATCGCGATCGCCGATCTTCGTCTGCAATCCCCAGGTCTCATTGAACATCACATAGGAAAAGACTGACGGATGGTTGTAGTCGCGATCGAGCATACCGCGCATTGCGAACTCATGCTCGCGGAACGCCGCTGAATCCGGCGGCCCCCACCAGTTTGGCACGTCGGCCATGATCAGCACGCCCAGCCGATCAGCCCAGTATAACTTGCGTGGCGCTTCGACCTTGATGTGCTCGCGCAGTCCATTCAAGCCGATACTTCGCGCGAGCAGAATCTCGTTGCGAAGAATGCTGTCGGTGGGGAAGGTGTAGTAGCCATCGGGATGGTACGCCTGATCGAGTGCAAGCTGCAGATACACCGGCTGCCCGTTGATCGCGACATACGGATACTCGGTACCCGGCAGCTTCACGACCGAAACAGTGCGCATGCCGAAGTACGTTTCCACGATATCGTCGCCCAAATCACTGCCGGTGAGGCGCACCGTCACATCGTGCAGAAACGGATCGTCCAGTGACCACTTGTGGGCATGCGGCAATGCGACATCAGTGCGGGCCGTTGTCGCGCCCTTGTCGACGGTGAAGGTGGCGTCAGCCTGGTTCGGCCGATTGGTGAACGCAAGGTGCACCGTCATCTCTGACGGTGCCGGCGCTCGCAGCCGCACCTGCACACCAACGCCGGCGAGATCGCTGTGCGGCGTGAAATGCACCGCCTCAAGTGGATCCGCACCGCGCGCTTCGAGATATACCGTCTGCCACATGCCTCGCGCTTTGCCATACCCCTGCTTGCCTTCGAGCTTGAAGGGATGTGGCGAGTCATCCACGCGCACGGTCAGCCGCTGCGCGCGACCGCCGCGACGCGCTGGGCTCAGCTCAAACGAGAACGGCGTGTAACCACCCTGATGCTCACCGAGCTTCTGACCGTCGAGCCAGACGGTCGTGCGCCAGTCCGACGCACCGAAGACGACGAAGACGCGCTTCGCCTTCCATCGCAGTGGAACGGTGATTTCGTGCGAATACCATCCGATATCGGCGCTGTCGCTCACGCCAGAAAGCGCTGAACCCCACGAGAATGGGACCAGAATCCGTTGGCGTCCCGGCAATTCGGCGGACTGCCAGCCACCTGCCTCACCGCGGTTCGCGGAATCGAACGCAAAGCGCCACGAGCCGTTGAGATTGAGCCACTCGGCACGCTGAAAATCGGGCCGCGGGTGCTCGGGGAGCGGCACGGCAGGCAGGCGGAGCTTCTGCGCGCCGGACACGCCGGTGACGAGCGCGATTGCCGCGACCACCCACACCATGGCGCCGGCGAAACGAAGCGACCGTGCACACCTCGCGGACGCAGCGGTTCGAACTATTTTGCAATCACTGCACATGCACGTCTCCTCACGCCGATGAACCGTGGCATTGATCCGATCAAAGTCTGTATCAAGTGCTCTGTCCCCTTGATCCGAGCCCCACGCCAAACCTACGACGTGCGCCCGTCGCGAGCTTGCGTGCTGTGTGACGTCGCGCAGCGGCACGTGTCGGTCAGGGACAAATACGATCGGATGCCGGCTCCAGGTCATGTGTCGCGGCGCCAGCCCCTGTTCGGATTCTCCGAATCACCCGACGCGCGAACGAAGACTGAACGTGCCATGAAATTCCGCGAGGATTCAGCGATGTCCGAAACAGCTCTGCACGACGAGTTCGCGCCTGAGGCGGTGCTTTGTGCGCAGCCGGTTGTCGTAAGCCGTGCCGGAGCGATGGTGGTGCTGCTTGCACTTTTCATGGCCATCGTCTTCAGCTTTGCAACGCTTCGCCTGGACCCGGAGGTTGCGAAGCGTGTCGATTCGCTCAACAGTTATGGGGCCGTGCGGAGTCCTGGCGGGCTTCCGCACGGCGCGCGCGCGCCGGCCGGTTCGATCTGCCGCCTCGAGATGCATGCCGCGGATGGAGCGGCTGCCGCGCTCTTCTCGGCGCCCAGTTCGGCTGGGGTGCACTGCCGACGATGCCGCAATACGTGATGTTTGATCCAGGCGCCGGCATTGGCGGCGTGTTTCAATCGCACACGCCAGGAACGCGTGGCATAGCGTACATCTATTCGGTCGATGTGCGCGCGACGATTGCCGCGATTGAAGCGGCTGGTGGCGTGTCCATGCGTGAACCGATGGCGGCGCCGGGAATGGCGACATTTGGGTTACCCGGTAGCAGCCACCACGCGCGCGCCGTATCGTTTACGCCATGCGCCTGCGACCACGTGCCCGCTGCACCGCTCTTGCCCTCGGCATCGCTCAAGTTGCGCTCGCGCAGCGCGCTCCGACGGGCACCATCGTCACGTCGAACATAGACGCCGGCACGATCTCGATCGTCAATATTGCATCGGCAGAAGCGCTGGCGACTACCACCGTCGGCGCCAGCCCGCACAAAGTCGCCATCGCCTCGAACGGCAAGCAGGCGGTCGTTGCGATCCACGGCAATCGCACGGCTGTCGGTCGATCGCTGGCCGGGATCGTCGTGACCACGCTGCCGGTGCGTACCGGGTCGGATGGCATTGGATACAGGCCGATCGAAATGAAGGTGGCACACGGTCGCGTGATCGATCTCGGACATTCGCTCGCATCAACCGATCCGACCTGGTCCGGTAAGCCAACCTTCGAGCGCACTGGCAGTTCACGGATGGGCCGCATTTCAACCGATGAGCACTACGGCACGCACTTCGACGCGCCGAGTCATGGCGGCGGGCAGCTGTCGGTGGATCTGGTACCGGCGGATCGACTCGTGCGTCCCGGAATCTGCATTGCGATGCCAGGAAAACCGGAGGACTATCAGATCTCTGCCGCCGATGTGCACGCGTGGGAAGCAAAACACGGACTCGTGCCCGAAGGGTCCATCGTGCTGTTCGCCACCGGGTGGGACGCGCGCTGGCCCGATCAGGCGCGATACATGAACGAGCGCGATGGGGTGAAACATTTTCCCGGCATCGCAGCGGACGCCGCGATCTATCTGCGTGACCGCAAAATTGTCGGCATGGGGATCGACACGCCGAGTGTCGACTACGGACCGTCACAGCACTTCGAGACGCATGCGATTACCAATCCGGCCGGAATCTTTCATATCGAAAGTGCGGCCAATCTGACGCAGCTGCCGGCAACGGGATTCACGGTGATTGTGGCACCGATCAAGATTGCCGGCGGAAGTGGCGGTCCCACGCGGATGTTTGCGCTGGTGCCATGAGGGGTTGAACGCCGCGGAACGAACGATGCGCGTTCAAGCGTTCGCCGTGATATGACACAGATGCAGGCTGGCGAGTTTCTGCGCGCGCGCTGGGCTGATCTCGTGATGGCAAACTACGAGGTCGATCCAGCCGTGCTGCGCGATCGCGTGCCGCAGGGCACCGCACTCGATCTGTGGTCGGGCCGATGTTTCGTGAGCATCGTCGGTTTCATGTTCCTCGAGACGCGGGTTCTGGGCGTTCCAGTGCCGTTTCACCGCAATTTCGAAGAAGTGAATCTGCGCTTCTATGTGACGCGCATGGTCGATGGGGCAGTCCGTCGCGGGACGGTGTTCGTGAAGGAGATTGTGCCGCGCAAAGCGATTGCCTGGGTCGCGAACACGCTCTACAACGAAAAGTACGTGGCATATCCGATGTCGCATGACGACGTGAAGACGAGTGAAGGCCGATCGCTGTCGTACCGCTGGCGTGCTGGCACAGAGTGGTCGCACGTCGGAGCGTCGCTGGTCGGTGCGCCGTATATCGCCGATGACACGTCCGAGGAAGCATTCATCACCGAGCACTATTGGGGCTACACATCGCAGCGCGACGGTTCGACGCTGGAGTATCAGGTTGAGCATCCGCGCTGGAAGGTGTGGCGCGCGCTGAGGGCTGAACTGGTGTGCGATGTGGCGGCGTTGTATGGGCGCGAGTTCGAGCCGTATCTGTCTGGCACGCCGTCGTCGTGCTTTGTGGCCTGTGGCTCGGAGGTGGTAGTGCGTCGTGGGGTGCGAATCTGACCCCTTGATGTTGTTCCGGCGCACGCATCAGCATATTCACGCCCCAAGCGCTGCGCCGCTCACGCTCATGCCACGCCCATGCCACGCACCCATCTCGAGTCCCCGTCCGCTCCCGCCGCCATCGGCCCCTACTCGCACGGCGTCTGGGCCGGCGAGTTCCTCTATCTCTCCGGCCAGACGCCGATCGATCCGACGACCGGAAAACTCATCGACGGCGACGTGCAGGCGCAGACACATCGCGTGTTTGACAATCTCGAAGGTGCGCTGCGCGACGCCGGGCTGACGATGGACGACGTGATCAAGTGCAACGTCTATCTCACCAGTATGGCGAACTTTTCAGAGATGAACGCCGCGTACAGCGCGCGTTTCGCCGCGCCGTTTCCCGCCCGTACCACAGTGGCTGTCGCAGGCCTGCCACTCGGCGCGGAGGTGGAGATCGAGCTGGTGGCGCGGAGAGTGCCGCCGGAGTGAATGCAGCGCGCTGGAGTACTGAGCGTTGTGTCCGCGCGACGGCTGACGCAATGTTGATGGCTGAACATTTTCATTCATCATGCCATCAGCTCAACTGTTGCCCGACGTACGATCTGCCGTCGCAGCCGACATCGACCATCTGGCCACGATCTGGTTCGACGGCTGGCACGAAGCGCACGCGCACCTCATGCCCGCCGCGCTGACGCGGGTGCGCACGTTCGCGAGTTTCAGAGAACGGATTTGCGCAGCGCTCCCGACTGTGCGTGTCATCGGTCCGGCAGGTGATCCGCTCGGACTGTGCCTGGTGCGGCACGATGAGCTGTATCAGATGTTCGTATCGCCACTCGCACGCGGCACGGGTGCGGCCGCCGCATTGATCGCTGACGCGGAACGTCGGCTGGCCGAAAGCGGTGTCGACGTCGCATGGCTCGCGTGTGCAATCGGAAATGATCGCGCTGCCCGATTCTACGGGAAGGCGGGCTGGCGGAACGCTGGTGTGATGCTCAATCGCGTCGAAACGGCGGCCGGCGAATTCGCGGTCGACGTGTGGCGATTCGAAAAACGGCTTCACGATATGGAGAAACGAGCTGATGAATAACGACGATCCCGAAAGCCGAGACGCACTGGCGTTCGGTCCGCCGTCGACGTTGCGCGACGTGTTCAACGCCATCGCGGCAGGCGACTTGCAGGCATCGCTGCGACTTCTCTCCGAATCGCCGTCGCTTGTAACTCAGTCGTACGTCACCGACGCGACAGGCGAGGCCGCAAGCGTGGACTTTTTCACCGCAATCAGTCACTACGCGTACGCCGGCGACACCGCGCTGCACTTCGCCGCCGCGGCATACGCGGACGATCTTCTCAGATCGCTGATTGCGATGGGCGCAAATCCACGTGCAAGGAATCGGCGTGGCGCCGAGCCGCTGCACTACGCCTGCGACGGCGATCCGGTATCGGTACGCTGGAATCCCGCGGCGCAGTATGCCGTCGTCGAACTGTTGATCGCGGCGGGAGCCGATACGGAAGCGGTCGATGCCAGCGGTGTAGCTCCATTGCACCGGGCCGTGCGCACGCGATGCGCGAGTGCCGTCCAGGCGCTGCTGAGGAATGGCGCCGACGCGCGCCGGAGAAATGGAAACGGATCGACCCCGCTCGACCTCGCCGGGCGAAACACGGGACGGGGCGGCACGGGATCGGCGCTGGCGCGCGCGCAACAGGCGGAGATCGTTGAACTGCTGCTGTCGCACGGTGGGTCCGCAGATACTGACATGCACGACACCGACCGATAGCGCAGATATATTCGCACTATGGAGTAAAGCCTCGGGCTACGCGTCGCCTTCGTGCAAGCGACGCGTAACCCGCTGTGTATTTCAGGCCCGCCTGACCGCGTGCGTGACGATCAGAATGCTCCCGTGCCGTGCGGCGTGCCGTTGCCGGTGGGACCGTCGAAGCCTGCGACTGCGGTGCAGAGATAGAGACCGCCACAGCTGCCGTTGCTGCCGGTAACCACATCGTACAGCGACGAACGATGGCTGTACGAGAAGCTGCCGTAGTTGATGGACGCGGCGTTGCCGGCGAGCGCGTACACTCCGGCAACAATTGGCGCCGAGACGCTCGTACCGCCGAACACCAGCCAGCCGCCACCGCCACTCACGCGATAGGTGTCATACACGGAAACGCCGGTGGCTGGATCTGCCACGGCTGACACATCCGCGACCGTGCGACGCGCGCAGCTGGCGTCCGTCTGCCACGAAGGCTTTGGGATATAGGCGCTGCATCCGCTGCCGGCGCCGCTCCAGACCTTCTCGGTCCAGCCGCGCGTCGATGCATCACGCGACAGCGACGTGCCACCCACGGCCGTGACGTACTGCGACGAAGCCGGGAACTCCACACCATAGCCGGCGTCGCCTGAACTGACGGTGATCGCCTTCCCCGGGTGATTGTAGTGCGACTGGTCGCTGACTTCACCCGCGTATTCGCCGCCGCCATACGAGTTCGAGATCGCCACCACGCCCGGCACACTTGCGGCGTAGTCCACCGCGGTCGCCAGGTTCGCGAACGAGCTGGATGACGCTTCGACGAGCAGGATTTTGCAGGTTGGACAGATGGCGCTTGCCATGTCGATGTCGAGCGAAATCTCCTGGGCCCATCCGGCATTCGCCCGTGGATAGCGGGTGCCTCCGGTCTGATTGGACTTGCGGAAGCAGCCATTCGCCGTGGTGCATGGCGTCATGCCGAAACTGGACCGATAGACTGCCAGATCGCTTTCAGCTTTCGGATCGTCATACGCATCGACGATCGCAATCGTGCTGGTGGACGTCAGTCCGGTGAGATTGTACGCCGCCTGCAGATCGGATGGATT
>JANMWU010000174.1:0-6488 GCA_031380785.1 Gemmatimonadaceae bacterium | reverse complement strand
TCAATCGGCGCCGAAGCCGCTGCGGTGGCGCTGCATCGTTTCGGCTCGCTGCAGCATGCCCGCTGTCTGATCATCGGCTGCGGTAAGACCGGCACACGCGCGGCGCGACAGCTGGCCAAGCTCGGTGCGGTGGACATCGTGCTGATGAACCGCACCACGGAGCGGGCCCAGGAGCTGGCCGAAAGCCTGCGCGGCCGCGTGGCACCGCTCGATACGCGTCACCTCGAGGCGGCATTCGCCGATGTGGTGATTGTCGCCACCGGCGCCGCTACGCACACTCTGCTCGCCGAACAGTTGCACGCGGCGCGAGCGAATGTCGGCAACGATCACGCGCGGCTGTTAGTGCTGGATCTGGCGATGCCACGCAACGTCGATCCGCGCGCCGGCACCATGCCCGGCGTGACGCTGATCGATCTCGACTCGCTGCACCAGCCGATTGTGGCAGCCGAAGCGGCGCGCCTCTCCGCGGTCCCGGATGCCGAACGCATCGTTGATCATGAAATGCGCTGGTTGCGCCATTGGCTGGCGACCGGTGCGGCGCGGCTTGCGATCCGCTCCCTGCACGATGCGCTGGTTGATCTCTGTCGCCGCGAGGTGGCATTCGTGGCCGGTGACAACGTGGCAGAGCGAACCGCCGAACGCATTGTCGCCAAACTGCTCGCGCGCCCAATGAACGTCTTCAGCGACGCCATCGCCCGCGGCGAGAATGTCGACGATCTGGCGGTGCATCTCGATCAACTGTTCGCGAACACGCCGCGCCGCGGTGTCCCGTCCGATTTCTCCGCGATGCCGATGGCGCATGAACGCGCGGCGGCCGTGGTTCCTCCGAATTCCTGACGCGCTCCATGCCGATCAAGCCGACTCCAGCCCTGGCCACCGACGGCTCGGCCGCGTCGGGGATGCGCCGGAAGAACGATCTGTTTCTCCGCGCCTGTCGACGCGAAATTGTTGAGCGTCCGCCGGTGTGGATGATGCGCCAGGCGGGTCGCTATCTGCCGGAGTACCGTGCTGTGCGCGCGAAATCCGGTGGATTTCTGGAGATGTGTCGCACGCCGGAACTCGCCACCGAAGTGACGCTGCAACCGGTGGACATCATGCACGTCGATGCAGCCATCATCTTCAGCGACATTCTGGTCGTACCGCAGGCCATGGGCATGGACCTGTCGGTCGATGAAGGCGTCGGCCCGGTGTTCTCGTCACCGCTGCGCAATGGCGACGCGATCGCACGACTGAGTCCGGTGGTGCCGGAAGAAGGCCTTGGCTACATGCTGGACGCCGTGCGCATGGTGCGTCGTGAACTGGACGGCCGCGTGCCGCTGATCGGTTTTGCCGGCGGCCCGTGGACGCTGGCCGCGTACATGGTCGAGGGAAAGGGGACGAAACAGTTCGCCGTCGCCAAGCGCATGCTGTATGAGGCGCCGCAGGACGCACATGCGTTGCTGAATAAGCTCGCGACGGCGGTCGGCAACTTCCTTGTCGCGCAGGCCGCAGCCGGTGCCCAGGCGTTGCAGATTTTCGAGAGCTGGGCCGGCGCTCTGGCGCCGCATGAGTTCCGTCAGTTCGTGTTGCCGTACCTCGCGCGCGTCGCGTCCATTGCGCGTACTGCCGGCGTGCCGTTGATCGTGTTCGCACCGGGCGCCGGTTGGGCCATGGAAGAGCTGGCACAGGCCACGATGGCCGATGTGATTGGCGTGGATTGGCAGGTCGGCGCGGCCGAGGCAAGGAAGCGTATGGAGCATCTCCCCGTCGCGTTGCAGGGCAATCTCGATCCGTGCCTGTTGTATGCTCCACCAAGCACTATTCGCGCGCGCACCTTGCGCATGCTCGAGGAATTCGGCGGCCGCGGGCACATCGCAAATCTCGGACACGGCATTCTGCCCGACATTCCGGTGGAAAATGCGAAGGCATTCATCGACACCGTGCGTGAGTGGCGCGCACCGCAGGCTGCGGTACCAATTCAGCGGCCGAAAGAACGCCTGGCGTCGTGACCATGGCCGCGTCCCCGAATCTCGCGCCGACTGACGCCGCGGTATCCGGAGAGGCGCGGCGCGAGCAGGCGATTGCGTGGATCGTCAGCGTGCATGATGAACTGACCGCACTCTTTACGCAGCTCGATCGCGGTGCGTCGTTTCGGGAAGACTCGTGGCACCGCGCGGAAGGTGGCGGCGGCTATTCACGTGTGATGACCGACGGCGTCACGTTCGAGAAGGGCGGCATCAATCGCAGTGTGGTGTACGGCAAGCTGCCTGCCGCTGCGGCCGCGAAGCTCGGTGGACGCGGCGTCTCCGATGGCGAGTCGCACTTCTTCGCCACCGGCGTCAGCCTCGTAATGCACCCGCGCAGCCCGATGATTCCGACGGTGCATCTCAACGTGCGCTACTTCGAGCTGAGCGACGACGAGGGAAAGCTTCGCGACGCGTGGTATGGCGGCGGCACCGATCTCACGCCCACGTACCCCTTCGCCGAGGATGTGAAGCACTTCCATCGCGCGCTCGCGGACGCCTGCAACCGCTTCCATCCGTCGTTGCATGCGAGATTCAAGCCGTGGTGCGACGAATACTTCCGCAACCTGCACCGCGAGGGCGAAGCGCGCGGCTGTGGCGGCGTGTTCTTCGATCACCTGCGACCAGACGAGGATGAAAGCGGGCTCGATGCCGCGCAGACGGCGGCGTTCGTCGATGCCATCGGCCGGTCACTCAGGAGCGCCTATGCACCAATCGTCGACAAGCGGCGCGAGGCTCCACACGGCGAACGCGAGAGGAATTTCCAGCTCGTGCGTCGTGGTCGCTACGTCGAGTTCAATCTCGTGCATGATCGCGGCACCCACTTTGGCCTGCATACCGCCGCGCGCATCGAGAGTGTGTTGATGAGCCTTCCGCCCCTTGCGTCGTGGCCGTACGCGCCGACCTGGCCCGCTGGCAGTTTTGAAGCCGAGCTGATGGCAATGCTCGCTCCACGCGACTGGCTCGCAGACTGACGTGACAATGGCGCGGGTTCCGCATGTAATTGTGTGTGGCGCCGGCCTCACCGGACTCGCCACCGCGTGGCAGCTGCGTCGGCTCGGCGCCGATGTCACGGTGCTCGAGCATGCCGACACCGTTGGTGGCGTGGTACGCAGCACAAAACGCGATGGCTATCTCGTCGAGCATGGGCCGAATTCCTGCACGCTCACGCTGGAACTGGCTTCGGTGGTCGAGGCGCTGGCTCTGACGCCGCTGATGCGGACAGCCTCATCGCACGCACAGCGCCGCTACATCGTGCGCGGTGGCAAGGCGCTCGCCGCACCATTGTCGCCGCTGTCCGCGCTGCGGACTCCACTACTGAGTTTCGGGGCCAAGCTGCGCGTGCTCGGTGAAGCGTTCGTTGCGCGGCGCACTGTTGACGGCGATGAATCGGTGGCTGACTTCGTCCGCCGTCGACTTGGTGCGGAACCATTGACGTGGGGGGTCGATCCGTTCGTGTCCGGTGTGTATGCCGGCGATCCGGAGCAGCTCAGCGTGCGGCACGCCTTCCCGCGCTTGGCGGCACTCGAGCGCGAACACGGGTCATTGCTGCGTGGCGCGATCGCGAAATCACGGGCGGCCCGTCGCGAGGCCGAGCAGACCGGCGCATCGCGCGCGCGACACACGATGGTGTCGTTCGCTGATGGAATGAGCACGTTACCGATTGCTCTGGCGGAGGACATCGGCAGCGCAAACATTCTGCGCCGCAGCCAGGTTGTCGCCGTCAGTGCTGACGCGGGTGGCGCGCTGGTGGTTGTTGAGCGCGACGGTGCACGGCGTGTTTTGCGCGCCGATGCTGTGGTTTCCACGCTGCCGCTCCATGCGCTGCGCGAGATCGACTTCGGTGCCGCCGCCGTTGAGCCGCTGAATCAGCTGGCTGCGGTGCGCTATCCGCCGGTGGTGTCGCTGGCGCTTGGTTTCCGGCGCTCGGATGTGGCGCACCCCCTCGATGGATTCGGCTGTCTCATTCCGGGTGCGGAACGTCGGAAGGTGCTCGGCGTGCTTTTCTCGAGCACACTGTTCGAAGATCGCGCGCCGCGTGGCTACGTACTGCTCACCTGCTTTCTCGGCGGCGTCAGGCAGCCCGGCCTCGCATCACTGGCAACGCCGGAGTTGCTCGCCGCCGTGCAGCCGGAGCTCGCGGCGCTGCTGGGGGTCACCGGTGCGCCGAAGTTTGTGCAGCATACCGTGTGGCCACATGCCATCCCGCAATACAACGTCGGACATGACAGCGCCATCCGCGCAGCCGAGACACTGGAATCGCGTGTACCCGGCCTGATTGTCGACGGCCAGTTCCGCCGTGGCGTGAGTGTCGGTGACTGCATTGCGGCTGGCAGCACGATTGCTTCGCGCGCACTGGACCTGGCGCGGCCTCGCGCCGGGCTCACCGCCAACATGCCTGCGGCTCCTGACGGCAGTGTCACGCCAATCAACAACGCCGCCGTCGCCTGACATTCGGCATACATGTCGCAGGCAGTGTAGTGTCGCCGAAGTTCCTTGGCGAAAGGTGGTTGATGGATTTTGGCGCCAGCCGAGGCGCAATCCGCAGCGATACCAGCGGTATCGCGAGGAATTGCAACGCGGGCTGGGGACAAAAGACACGACCGACTGCCAGGAGACTTCGGCGACGCTACACTAGATTGGCAGCATGACTGCACCACTCGATGTGCTCGCGATCATGGCACACCCGGACGATGTCGAACTCACCTGCGGCGGCACGCTCCTGGCCAGCGTCGCGCTCGGACGTCGCACCGGCATTGCTGACCTCAGCGCCGGCGAAACGGGCAGTCGCGGCACGGTTGAGATTCGCGCCGCTGAAGCACAGGAAGCGTCCCGCATTCTTGGTGTGTCGGTGCGCGAGAATCTCCATCTGCCCGATGCGCATCTGGTCAACACGCCGGAATCGCGCGAAGTCGTCATCCGCGCCATCCGGCGCCATCGTCCGACGATCGTGATCACGCACGCGCGGCAGGGTCGTCATCCCGATCACATCGCTGCCGCTCAGCTGGTGCGCGATGCGTGCTTCCTCTCCGGCCTCAGGAATCTCGTGCCCGACATGCCGGCGTTCCGACCGCGCAAAGTGCTGCACGCAATGTCGTTCCGCGAAGATGCGATCGCACCGTCGTTCGTGGTCGATATCAGTGACGTGTTTGAGCTGAAGCTGGCTGCCATCCGCAGCTATCACTCGCAGTTCGACGGTTTGATGCAGGCCGGCGAGGTGTATCCAAACGGTGAGCCACTGCCGGACATCATCAGGCATCAGGCGGCGCACTACGGCGCGCTGATTCGTGCGCGATACGGCGAGGCATTCCACACCACCGAGACCATGCGCGTGACTGACATCGCCGCGCTCGATGTCTCGACGTTCTGATGTCTCATCGTTCTGACGTATTACCGTGACGCGCTACGACATCAGCGTGGCGTACGGCACCGAGACTCCGCCCTGGCCTGGTGACACGCCGTATTCCTGCGGCTGGGCGTGGGACATGGCTGCCGGTGCCAGTGTCACCGTGGGCCGTGTGATGACGAGTTGGCACGTCGGTACACACGCTGACGCGCCGCGGCATGTGAGCCTGCTCGGCGCGACCAGCGAGGCGCTGCCCCTGAACGCCTTCAGCGGTCCCGTTACGGTGCTCGACGCACGCGATGCGAGCGAGGGATCATCGCTCACGACCGAGTGGTTGAGTACCGCGCTCGAAGGCCAGCGGCTTCCGCAACGTCTGCTGCTCCGGACCGGGCGCTCGGTGGCCGCTGGCGAATTCCCTGATGGCTGGCCAAGTCTGACGGCGGAGGCGGCCTTCTGGCTGGTGGGCGGCGGGCTGCAACTGCTCGGAGTGGATGCGCCCAGCGTCGATCCCCGTACCGCGACCAACCTTGCGGTGCATCACGCCGTGTTCGGCGGCGGCGCATGCGTGCTCGAGAATCTTCATCTCGCCCATGTGCCGGACGGGGACTACCACCTCATCGCGTTCCCTGTACTTGTATCCGGCGCGGATGCGGCACCGGTGCGGGCGGTTCTGGAAAGCCGCGACCGGTAGGCACAGCCGCCGGGGCGTCCTATCTTTCCCTGCATGGCTCCCCCGCCCATCTACCTCGATCACGCCGCCACCACGCCTGTCCGTCGGGAAGTGCTGGAGGCGATGACGCCCTTCTTCGGTCCCCGCTTCGGCAACCCATCCAGCGTGCACCGATGGGGTCGCGACGCGAGAACGGCGCTGGATGAGGCGCGGTCGCGCATTGCGGTCTGCCTGAGAGCGCAGCCGGACGAGATCGTATTCACATCGGGCGGCACCGAAGGCGATAACCTCGCGATCATGGGTCCATGGCGCACGCGCCGCGCACAGGGACGAAATGCCGTCGTGACCAGCCCGACTGAGCACAAGGCGGTGCTCGAGGTCGTGCATCAGATCGCGCGTGAAGGCGGTGAAGAGCGACTGCTGCAGGTCGACTCGGCGGGTGTGATCAGGCCCAGCGCGTACACGTCGG
>JANMWU010000161.1:0-5081 GCA_031380785.1 Gemmatimonadaceae bacterium | reverse complement strand
GTCGGCGGTATCGCTGCGGGTCATGTATGGCGGCAGCGGAATGTGGCCGTAGCGCTCGATCGCGTCGCTCACAGGCATGCTGGTGTGGAGACGCACATGCTTGGTGCCGCGATCGGTGGCGTCGAGCATCTCTATACGGAAGTCGTCGGCGATAGTCACCATCTTCCCGACTTGCAGCTTGGCCCCCGGCTGCACCATCGCCTCCCACACATCATCGCCCAAGGCTTTCAGCAACAGCACTTCCGCCGGCGCACCGGACGCTCGCGTGCCGAGCAGTCGCGCGCGTATGACCTTGGTGGTGTTGACGACCAGCGCGTCACCGCGAGGAATGAAGTCGACGATCTCGCGGAATTGACGATGCTCGATGGTGCCGGAATCACGATAGAGCACCAGCAGTCGGCTCCCGTCACGATTCGCGACCGGCTGCTGCGCGATCAGCGACTCCGGCAGCGCGAAGTCGTAGTCGCTCACGCGGGTGCCGTCCGGGATGCGCGCTGTGCTCACACCAGCAAATCTCAGAGCAACGACGGCTGAATACCCGCCGCGTCGCCGGGCGGAGTGTAGCCGAAGTGCCGGTACGCGATCGCCGTCGCCACGCGCCCGCGCGGCGTGCGCTGAAGGAAGCCGTTCTGCACCAGAAACGGCTCGTACACTTCCTCGATCGTCCCTTCGTCTTCACCGACCGCCGCGGCCACTGTTTTCAGGCCCACCGGACCGCCTTCGTATTTCTCGATGATCGCGCGCAGAATCCGCGCATCCATGTCATCGAGCCCGAACGAATCCACTTCCAGCAGCTCCAGCGCAGCATCGGCCACCGCCTTGTCGATCACACCGTTCGCCTTCACCTGCGCGTAATCGCGCACGCGGCGCAGCAAGCGATTGGCCACGCGCGGTGTGCCGCGCGCGCGTTTCGCCAGTTCATGCGCACCATCGGGCGTGATCTTGCAATCGAGCACGAACGCGGTGCGTTTCACCACCTGCTCGAGATCCGCGGTGGGGTAATAATTCAGACGCTGCTCGATCCCGAACCGTGCGCGCATCGGCGGCGTCAGCATGCCCAGCCGCGTCGTTGCGCCGATGAGCGTGAATTTCTCCACCGGCATCGTGATCGTCTGCGCCTTCGGGCCGTCCGACAGCCGGATGTCGACCTTGAAGTCTTCCATGGCCGGATACAGAAACTCCTCGATCACCGGTCGCAGGCGATGGATTTCGTCGATGAAGAGAATGTCGCCCTCACGCAGATTGGTGAGCGTGCCGACCAGATCACCCGGCTTCTCCAGCGCCGGCCCCGCCGTGGTGCGGATGTTCACACCCATCTCGCGCGCGATCAACTCTGCCAGCGTCGTTTTGCCCAAGCCCGGCGGGCCGAAGAACAGCACGTGATCGAGCGGTTCCTTCCGCTGATGTGCCGCATCGATGTAGATGCGAAGTGAGTCCTTCACCTTTGGCTGTCCAATGAATTCGGACAGCTTCTGCGGCCGCAACGACAGTTCCACCAGGGAGTCGTCGTCCATCGCTTCCGGTGTGGTGATCTCGGTCCGCGTCATGCTCCGATTCTACCCGAAGAAACACCGGAACGCCATCGCCGTCAGCGCGTGCCGATGCGAGCCAGCGCCGCCCGCACCAGCGCCGCGGTGCTCTCCTTTCCTTCGCCAGCATCCAGCGCCGCCCGGATTCCAGATTCCGCCTCGGCCGCACCGTAGCCCAGCGATTGCAATGCGCGCACCGCATCGTCCACACCAACGCCGCCCGTACTCACGATGCTCGTTGCGCCGCGCTGGAGGTCATCGAGCTTGTCGGCGAGATCGAGAATCAGCTGGTCGGCTTTTTTCTTTCCGAGCCCTTTCACCTGCTGCAGCGTCGCGACATCCCGTTCGCGAATCGCGCGCACCAGTCGCTCGGCACTCAGCGCGGACAGCATGTTGAGCGACAGTTGCGGACCGAATCCTTTCGCATTGAGCAGCCGCATGAAGACGTTACGCTCATACGTCGTCCCGAATCCGAACAGCTGCCAGCCATCTTCCTTCACCACCAGATGTGTGTGCAACCGCACCGGATCACCCGCCTTCGGCAGCGATTCGTACGTCGAGAGCGGAATTGCCAGCGTGTAGCCGACGCCGCCCGACGTCAGCACCTCGACGCCCGACAGGTCGCGCTCCAGCAGTGTTCCAGTCAGCAGGGTGATCATCGCCCGCGCTCCGCCGCCGACAGCATGGCCGTCGTGCGCGCCGAAAGCAGACAGGTGAGCGCCGCCGCCACACCATCGGCCGCATCGTTGGGACTCGGCACCGATTTCAGACGCAGCAATGTCTTCACCATGTACTGCACCTGTTCCTTGGTGGCGCCGCCGGTGCCGGTGATCGCCTTCTTGATCTCGGCCGGCGGATACTCGTGAATAGTGACGCCCGCGCGCGCACCAGCCAGTAACAGCACGCCGCGCGCGTGGCCGAGTGTGACCGTGGTGCGCACGTTGCGAGCGTAAAAGATCGATTCGACGGCGAGGGCGTCGGGCTGATGGCGCGCGATCAATTCCGTGACGCCCTCGAATATTTCCATCAGTCGCTCCGCCAGCGCGTCACGCGGCGAGGTGCGAAACACACCACACTCGATCAGTGTCGCGCTGCCGCGTCCATCGCCCCGCACCACACCAAAACCGGTGATCGCGGTGCCGGGATCGAGTCCGAGTACGAGCAGGAGTTCTCCCGCCCGTCAGTCGTCGAGCGCCGATTCGTCGATGTCGAAGTTGCCTTCGACATTCTGCACATCGTCCAGATCGTCGAGCATATCGAGCAGCTTTACCAGCGTCTTCGCCTCGTCGCCGGTCACGTGCACGGTGCTCTGCGGCAGCCATTCGAGTTTGGCCTCCCGCACCTTCAGCCCCTTCTTCTCGAGGGCTTCCTTCACCGCATGCAAGTTGGACAACTCAGTGGTGACCGCGAAGATGTCATCCTCGCGCGAAAAGTCACTCGCACCGGCATCGAGCGCGACTTCCATCATCGCGTCTTCATCACCTGATGCGGGTAAATAAATGCGCCCCTTCCGATCAAACATGAACGCGACCGAACCGGTGGTGCCAAGGTTGCCACCATTGCGCGTCAGCTTGGCGCGGATGTCGGCCACGGTGCGCGTCGGATTGTCGGTCAGCGCCTGAATCATCAGCGCCACGCCGCCCGGTCCGTACGCTTCGTACGTCACTTCGACGTACTCCACGCCTTCCAGTTCGCCGGTGCCTTTCTTGATGGCGCGATCGATGTTGTCCTTCGGCATTGACTGCGCGCGCGCGGCATCAATGGCCGTGCGCAGGCGCGGATTGCCGTCAGGATCACCGCCATTCTTGGCCGCGACAGTTATCTCGCGGATCAGTTTCGTGAAGACGGCGCCGCGCTTTGCGTCGGTTGCCGCCTTGGCGTGCTTGATGTTTTTCCACTTACTGTGGCCAGCCATTGCAACTCCGTCGGATCTGCGTTTGGGGGTCAGCCGCCAAAGCTAAGGCGACTAACCAATTACGACTCGATCAGGTCTTCGACGCGACCGGCACCGGGTTCGATATACAAGTCGGCGAAGGTGGTTGGAGCGGCGCGGTGCTTCAGCACGTGCACTTCGAATGCGCCGGCGACATCGGGCGCGTCATCGTACAGCGCCTCGCGGAAGATCCCCAGCACGACATCGCCTACGGCTGCCGCGGTTCCTGGCGCGTCAGACAGCGTCGGTCGTGGCGGAAGCGACAGTGTGCGATCGGTGGCGAATGACGCCGTCAACAGAACGGCGACATCCTGATCCACGGCCACCCGCTTGGCGGTCCTGATTGCCTGCGCCTGCGCCTCGACCAGCGGTCGTGGCGGCTGATCGATACCGGCGAGTCCGTCGATGATCACGAGCGGCGCCAGCGAGCCGGCATCGAGCCGCTCGCCCAGCAGCGTGGCTGAGTACGGTGCGCGCTCCACCGTGATTGGCAGCCGCCGAAGTACATCCGCCGCCGATTTGAGGGAATCGCCGGCGCCGGCCGGGAGCACGCCCGTGCGAATCGCGATCTGGCTTACACCGGATTCGGCGGTGACAAGCCGCTCCCAGCAGCGCTCAATGCTCGACTCGTGCGTCAGAATGAGTACGTGATGGCCCGCTACCGCCGCCCTGATGGCGATGCCGAGCGCGAGCGCAGTTTTGCCGGCACCCGCGTCGCCCAGAAGAACGGCCAGCTCGCCGCGTCGGAGACCGCCGGCAAGCAACCGGTCAAGCGACGGATAGCCAGTTGTCACCAGATCGGGCGCCGGCGACGGACTCGTGTCGTCGGTGGCCAGGCGCTGCAACACCGTCGTGAGAAGCTCCCGGCTGGTCGGCATCAGCGCATCGCCGCCAGCGACGACCGCCGCAGCAGCTGGGCAAGCGTCGTCAGCTCGGCTCGCGCGCTGTTGTTGAGTACGGCATCGGCGGCGTCGCGCATCGCGTCCACCGCGTCGGCCAGCAGCGATGGTTCACGCTCGGCGGCTACGTCGCAGGCCCGTGTCGTCGCCTGCGCCATTTCGATCGGCAGCGACTGCGCCGCAAGCCACCGTCGCGTTGCTTCCGCGCGAAGATTCAGCGCTTCAGGATCGCTGAAGTCCGACTCGCGCGGGAGGCGCGGGAGCGCCAGCCTGGCCACCATCCAGCACGCGAGAGCAGTGACGCGCTCACGCGGTACCGTGAGCGCAGCCGCCTGCATCACCAGCGCTTTCAGCGGCGCGGCGACCGGCGGGAGGAGGGTGGCTGGGCGTTGCACGACGCAAAGGTATATCCGGTCGCTGCCCGATTTCGCGACCCTGCGGCGGCCCGATGGGGTAGTTTCTCCGCATCATGACCCCACCCGCAAAAGCGGTTCTCTGGGTGGATGACGAGGCCGAGATGCTCGAGGCCCATCGCATCTTCCTGCAGGACAAAGGCTACGACGTACAGATGGCCCGCAATTCGGAGGACGCTCTCGAATTGCTGAAGCGCCGCCGATTTGATGTGCTGCTGCTTGACGAGCAGATGCCCGGCAAGCGCGGACTCGAGACATGGCGCGACGTGCAGGCCATCGATCCGATGCTGCCGGTGGTCATGATCAC